>CAIMEK010000303.1 GCA_903839965.1 uncultured Acetobacteraceae bacterium
ATCCAGCAGCCGCAGGCTTGGGATATGGAAAGTTGGGCCGGGGTTCGGCCCATCGGGGCCAGCCATCCGTCCTGGGACGTGTCGGGAAATCCAACCAACTGACAAGAAAGGATATTTCTTTTATCTCCGCGCCTATGGGGCAGCGCCCCTGGCCTTCCTTCCTTCACCCCCTTGCGTTGTGAAGGGCCTTCACCGATATCTCAACCGGACCGCGCCGGTCCTGTTGCGTCGGCGTGCGCCTATTTCACCTATCCGGGGTTCCCTGCATGTTCATCGAGACCGAAAGCACGCCCAATCCTGCCACCCTGAAGTTCCTGCCCGGGCGGGACGTGATGGGGGAGGCGACCGCGGATTTCGCGTCCGTCGAGGCGGCCGGTCGCAGTCCGCTGGCGCTTGCGCTGTTCGGTTTGCCCGGCGTGGTGCGGGTGTTTCTCGGCGCCGATTTCGTCACGGTCAGCAAAGGCGAGGGCATCACCTGGCAGGCGCTGAAGCCGCAGGTGCTCGGCGCGCTCATGGAGCATTTCGTCGCCGGGCGGCCGGTGATCGAGGGCGAGGGCGAGGCGGCCGATGAGGACGTCGACCCGGCGGATGCGGAGATCGTGGCCCAGATCAAGGAGCTGCTCGACACCCGCGTGCGTCCGGCGGTGGCCGGCGACGGCGGCGACATCGTGTTCCGCGGCTATCGCGACGGCGTGGTCAGGCTGCACATGCAGGGCGCCTGCAGCGGTTGCCCGTCTTCCACGGCCACGCTGAAGCACGGCATCGAGAACCTGCTGCGCCACTATGTGCCCGAAGTGCAGTCGGTGGAGCAGGTCGCCGCCTGACCGGCGCCTTCCGCGCGCCCTTGCGCGCCGGCACGGCCGCCCCATGTTCGGCATCACCATTCGATATCGAACGACCTGAAGGAGCCATTCCATGGCGTTGGACGATGCTGCCCTGAACCTGTTGTTCCGCGATGCCCGCACGCACAACAAGTGGACCGACCAGCCCGTCACCGACGACGAGTTGCGGGCGCTGTTCGACCTGCTGAAGATGGGGCCGACCTCGGCCAACAGCTCGCCGGCGCGTTTCCTGTTCGTGCGCACGCCGGAGGCGAAGGAAAAGCTGCGGCCGGCGTTGTCGGCCGGCAATGTCGACAAGACCATGGCGGCGCCGGTGACCGTCATCGTGGCGCACGACCCGCATTTCTACGACCATCTGCCCAAGTTGTTCCCGCATGCAGATGCGCGCGCCTGGTTCAGCGGCAACTACGACCTGGCGCAGGAGACGGCTTTGCGCAACGGCACGTTGCAGGGCGCCTATCTGATCATCGCCGCGCGCGCGCTCGGGCTGGATTGCGGGCCGATGTCGGGTTTCGACAAGGCGCAGGTGGACACCGCCTTCCTGTCCGACCGGGGATGGAAGAGTAATTTCCTGGTCAATCTCGGCCATGGCGACCCCGCCGGCCTGCTCGACCGCTCGCCGCGGTTCACGTTCGACGAGGCATGCCTCCTGCTCTGACCATCTGGTCCCGGGCGGCGCCGCGGGATAAGGGTGCGGCGTGTTGATCCTGGGACTGGATGCGTCGCTGGCGCGTTGTTCGGCCGCCGTGTGGTCGGACGGGGTGGTGCTGGCCGAGTTGTGCGAGGAGGGCGGACGCAGTTACGCGACCGCGCTGCCGGCGTTGGCGCGCGAGGTGTTGCGCGCCGCCGGACCGCGCTGCGTTCCCGATGGCGTGGCGGTGACGGTGGGGCCTGGCAGTTTCACCGGCTTGCGGGCCGCCCTCGCTTTGGCGCACGGCATCGCGCTGGCGGCCGGGCGGCCGGTGCTGGGGGTGACGCTGGCCGAGGCGCTGGGCGAGGCGGTGCCGGAGCGTGCCGGGCGGGTGCTGTGGGTGGCGATCGACAGCCGCCGTGGCCGGGTGTTCCTGCACCGCGGAGAGGGCGATTTCACCGCGGTCGCGTTGGCCGGTTTGCCGGACCCGACCGGTCCGGTCGCGCTCGCCGGCGACGCGGCCGGCGTGGTCGCGGCGGCACTGGCGGCGCGCGGGTGCGATGTGTGGCTGACCGATGCCCGGCTGCCGCTGGCGCGCCACGTCGCCGCGGTCGGCGCCCGTCGGCTGGCCGGGGAACTGGCGCCGCTTGCCGCCCAGCCGCTTTATGTCGACCCGCCCGAGGCCCGCCCGCCCGCCGGCGGTTTGCGACCGCCGCCGCACGCCGAATAACGGGGCCATTACTTCCTTGTCATGTATTATCGTTGCCGGGACAGTCCACGTCGAGGCGATGGCCGCGGTGCACGCCGCCGCCATGCCCGAGGGCGAGGTGTGGGAAGCGGCCGCCATCGCCGTTCAACTGGCCTTGCCAGGCGTCTTCGGCCTGCTCGATTCGCGGGGTGGGATGGTGCTGGCGCGGGTGGCCGCGGACGAGGCGGAGATCCTGGCGCTGGCGGTGGTTCCCGCGGCGCGCCGGCAGGGGCTTGGGGCGGCGTTGCTGGCGGCGGCCGAGGCACGCGCGGCGGGGCGCGGAGCGGCGGTGATGTATTTGGAAGTCGCCGAGCGCAACGCCGCCGCCCGCGCACTTTATGCCCATGCCAGCTACGCTTTTGCCGGACGGCGCCATGGCTACTACCGGGATGGCGGGGACGCCCTGGTGCTGAAGAAGCGGCTCAACCCCGCCGCAGCAGCAGGCGGGTGACGCCGTCCTCGCCGGCTTCCTGCGAGAGCACCTGATGACCCTGTTCCAGCGCGGTGCGCGGCACGTTCCGCAGCGGCTCGTCGCCGCGCAGCAGCACCAGCAGGGTCTGTCCGGGAGCGAGCCGATCCAGTGCCAGGCGGGTGCGCACAAACGTCATCGGACAGACCTCGCCGGTGATGTCGAGCGTCTGTTGGCTTGGTTCGGCTCCGGCGAAACTCGTCTTGGGCATGACTGCACTGTTGTTGGAGGACAAAATATCCATTGCGAAACGGCCATGGAAGTTTTTATATGGCGGCTATATCTGGATCAAGTTGAACGCGATGGAAGGGAATGCGATGGTTGAAGCCGTCCCGAGTTCGGATGTCCTGGGATTGACCGCCCAGATCGTGTCCGCGCATGTATCGAATAATCCGGTGATGCCGGATGCGTTGCCTGCATTGATCCAGGACGTCTATCGCACGTTGGCCGGCGTCGGCAAGGAACCGGTTCAGCCCGACAAGCCGCAGCCTGCGGTGCCGGTGCGCAAGTCGGTGTTCCCCGATCACATCATCTGCCTGGAAGACGGCAAGAAGCTGAAGATGCTGAAGCGGCATCTGAAGACCGCCTACAACATGACCCCGGAGCAGTATCGCGAGCGTTGGGGCCTGACCGCCGACTATCCGATGGTTGCCCCGAACTACGCCAAGCATCGTTCGTCGCTGGCCAAGAAGATCGGACTGGGCACCAAGCCGCGCGGCCGCCGCTAGACGAAGCGGGCGGGCCGACGCATTTGCCCGCGTGCGCCCTGGCCTGATAGGGTGGCCGCCAGGCGTTCCGGGAGGGGCGGCCTGGCCGGGTACTGGGTTGTGACCCCCGGACTTTGAAGTGTCGCGTCGATTGGCGGCGCCGCAGCGGCTGTCTCGTTTCGGCGGGGCGGCGCGGCGGGCGCCAGCCGGTGGCGCGGCGGACGCCGGACGGGTCGTGTCGCCCGCGGCCACTGGGGATCGGATGGGAACCGACATCGAGCGCCTATGCGTAGAGCGAGGGCTAAAAATGACCGGCCAGCGCCGCGTCATCGCCCGCGTTCTCTCGGACGCCGGTGACCACCCCGACGTCGAGGAACTCTATCGCCGCGCCGCCGCGCGCGACCCG
>CAIMEK010000304.1 GCA_903839965.1 uncultured Acetobacteraceae bacterium
ATACTCACCTCACCAACCGCCAGCTTCCACCACCGCCTGGCTAACCCAGCACGACGGCGAAAGCAGGCCGTAAACTACCCCTTTCGGGGCTTATTTTAGTGCCTATGGGGCGAAGCCCCTGGCCTTCCTTCACCCCGGCTGGCGTTTGTTGTCGGGGGTCAGTGACAATGGCACCCAGCGGGGACCGTCCTGGCCTTGGATGAGCATGAGCACCGAGCGGCGGTCGGTTTTGCGCACCCGGGCGACCCGGTCGACCACCTCGGCCGGTGTGGTCACTTCCTGTTGCTGCACTTCCACGATCACGTCGCCCGGCTTCAGGCCGCGGTCGGAAGCCGGGGAGCCGGAGGCGACGTCGGTGATCAGCACGCCCTTCTGGTCCTGGCCGAGTTGGAAGCGGTCGCGGGCGTCCGGCGTGATCGGCGCCAGTTTGAGGCCCAGGTCGGAGAGTTCGGTGGCGGCCGGGGGTGTCGGTTTGTCCGGCGCCGCGCTGGCGACCTTCTGGTCGTCCGGCAGTTCGCCGACCTTGGCGGAGAGGGTCACTTCGCGGCCGTCGCGCCAGATCGTCACCGGCACGTCCCGCCCGATCGCGGTTTCGGCCACGATACGCGGCAGGGTGCGCATTTCCTTCACGTCCTGGCCGTCGAACTTGAGGATGATGTCGCCGCCGCGCAGTTTCGCCGTGGCCGCCGGGCCGCCGTCTTCCACGCTCGCCACCAGGGCGCCGGAGGGTTCCTTCAGGCCCATGCTCTCGGCGATGTCGGGGGTGACCTGTTGGATCTTCACCCCGAGCCAGCCGCGTTTGGCCCGCCCGAAGTCGCGCAACTGCGCCACCACCGTCTTGGCAATGTTGGACGGGATCGAGAAGCCGATGCCGATCGAGCCGCCGGAGGGCGAGTAGATCGCCGTGTTGATGCCGATCACGTCGCCGTCCATGTTGAACAGCGGGCCGCCGGAGTTGCCGCGGTTGATGGCGGCGTCGGTCTGGATGAAGTTGTCGTACGGGCCCTGCTGGATGTCGCGGCCGCGGGCGCTGACGATGCCTGCGGTAACGCTGCCGCCGAGGCCGAACGGGTTGCCGATGGCCAGCACCCAGTCGCCCACGCGCGAGCGATCGGAGTCGCCGAAATTCACCGATGCCAGCGGCTTCTCGGGGGTCACCTTCAGCACGGCGATGTCGGTGCGTTCGTCGCGGCCGATCAGGGTCGCCTTCAGGCTGGTGTTGTCCTGCAGGGTCACGGTGATCTCGTCGGCGCCTTCGATCACGTGATTGTTGGTCACCACGATGCCGGCGGAGTCGATGATGAAGCCGGAGCCGAGGCTTTGCATCTTGCGCGGCGGCGTCTGCGGCGAGCGGTCGCCGCGCTGGCCGGGGCTGGGGCTGGGGCGGTTGCGGTCGAGGAAGTCGCGGAAGAACTGCTCGAACGGCGAGCCGGGCGGAAACATCGGCACTTCCGGGCCCTGGCGGTCGCCGCGCGCGGCCACGGTCTGGCTGGACGAGATGTTCACCACGCCGGGCAGCAGTTTTTCCGCCAGGTCGGCGAAGCTGTCGGGTGCACCCCGGGCCAGGGCAATCGCCGGCGCCATGACCGGCACGGCGAGGCTTGCCGCCAACAGCACGGCACCGGCGCGCACGGCCAGTCGGGTCGAAGATCGCATCGGCGAGGCTCCCCAATGTTCGCGGACCCGACGGTGCCGGGCAGATCAGTCATAGTGTGGTGGCGGCCCCCGCCGCCCACAAGTTCGCAGGAGGCCGCCCGTGCAGGTTACGGCGCCGGTTTCGCTTCGGCCTTCGGCTGTTCGCGCAGGTAGCGCAGGAAATCGGCGCCGGGCGACAGCACCAGCCGCGAGGTTCCGGTGGCGAACGCCTCGCGATAGGCCTGCAGGGTGCGCCACACGTCGAAGAAGTGCGGGTCGCGCTGGAACGCGTCGGCGTAGATGGCGATCGCCTGCGCTTCGCCCTGGCCGCGCAGCTGGTCGGCGTGCGAGCGCGCATCGGCGAGGATGACGGTGCGTTCGCGCTCGGCGTCGGCCCGGATGCGCAAGGATGCCTCCGCGCCCTCGGCACGGGCCTGGCGGGCGACGCGTTCGCGCTCGGCGTTCATTCGGGCGAGAATCGCCTGGGTGTTCTCCTCCGGCAGGTCGGCGCGGCGGATGCGCACGTCCTCGACCTTGATGCCGAAACCGTGCATCTCCGAATCCACCTGGACGCGGATCAGCCCCATGATGCGGGCGCGCTGCGACGACAGCACGTTTAGCAACTGCTCGTTGCCCAGCACCCGGCGCAGCGAGGACGACACCACCGAATTCAGCCGGGCGCGGATGCCCTCCTCGGTCGGCCCGACGGCCTGGTAGTATTGCAGCGGGTCGGTGATGCGGTAGCGCGTGAAGCTGTCGACGATCAGGCGGCGCTGGTCGCCCAGGATGACCTCCTCCGAGGGCACCTCGTAGTCGAGCAGCCGGCTGTCGAAGCGGATGACGTTCTGGATCAGCGGAATCTTGGTATGCAGGCCGGGTCCGTAGATGTGCGGAATGGGCTCGCCGAGCTGGGTGATGAGCACCTGCTCGGTCTGGCCCACCGTGTACAGGGCGGAGTCGGCGAGCAGCGCCAGCAGCACGAGGACGGCCACGCCTGCGGCAGCGAGGCGGGTCATCGTGGCGCCCCCCGCGACGGAGCGGGCGGATTGATCGCCGCCGGCGGCGGGGCCGCCGTGGGGGGTCTGGCCGACTCGCCCACCGGCAACAGCGGCAGTATGCCGCGGAGGCTATCGTCGAGGATGATCGTCGGAGTCTTGGTGAGGATCTCCTGCATGGTCTCCAGGTAGATCCGCTGCATGGTGACATCCTTGGCTGCGTTGTAGGCCTTCAGTACCGACAGGAAGCGCTGGGTCTGGCCGGTGGAAGCGGCCACCGAGGCCTGGCGGGCGCCGTCGGCTTCGGCCACCACGGCGGCAGCGTCGCCGCGGGCGCGGGGCACGATGTCGTTGCGGTAGCCTTCGGCCTGGTTGCGCATGGTCTCGGCGTCGGTATTGGCGCGCTGGACGTCGCGGAAACTGTCGATGACGGCGGCCGGCGGATCGACCTTCTGCAACTGCACCTGGGTGATCTCGACGCCCGATCCATAATTGTCCATGACCGCCTGCACGCCGGTCTTGACGCTTTCCTCGATGCGCGCACGGGCATCGGTGAGCGCGGGCTGGATCGGCGTGCTGCCGATCACTTCGCGCATCACGCTCTCGGCGGCGGATTTCACCGTGCTTTCCGGATTGCGCGTGCCGAACAGGAACTGCCCGGCATCCTTGATGTGCCAGAAGACCGAGAAATTGATGTCGATGATGTTTTCGTCGCCGGTGAGCATCAGGCTCTCCTGCGGCACCTCGCGCGCCGGCACGTCGGGATCGCCGGGCTGGCGGCCATCCTGCGGGGCGGCGCGATAGCCGATGTCGATGCGGTTGATGCGCGTCACCGCCGGCACCAGCACGCTCTCGACCGGCCAGGGGAAGTGCCAGTTGAGCCCGGGTCCGGCCCGGCGATTATAGGCGCCGAAGCGCGTCACCACGCCCAGTTCGTCGGGCTGCACCCGGTAGTAGCCGGTGGCCCCCCAGAGCACGATCAGCACCAGCACCAGCAAGCCAAGGGCGCGCCAGCCGCCGAAGGCCCCGCCGGGCCCGCGCGGGCCACGCGGACCGCCGATCCCCGGGGGCAGCAATCCCCGCAGGAAAGCCTGGATGCGGGCGATCAGTTCCTCGAGATCGCGCGGGCTCGGTCCACGCGGACCGCCGCCCCAGGGACCTTGGGGCCGGCCGCCGGGACGTTTTTCGTTGCCCCCACCGGGGGTGCCCCAGGGGCTGGGACCGTCCGACCCGTCGCCAGGGCCATTGTTGTTCCAAGGCATGAGATCGGGTTGCTCCTGTGCGGGGAATGCTCGGTGCAGCGGCTGCCGAAAGGCCTATTGGCACCTCACGGCGCGCAGGCCATATCCCCTGGCCATGGCGCGGCTGCATATTGACCGGCTACGGAAGGTTTTCAAGCATATGAACGAACCAACAGAGCGGAGTCTCACCGCGGCGCTTCGCGCCATCGCCGATCCGGCCAGCGGACGCGACATCATCACCGCCGGCCTGGTGGAGACAATCCAGGTCGAACGGGGGCTCGTGCACGTGGCGCTGCTGACCGACCGGGCGCATGCCGCGGCCATGGAGCCGGTGCGCAGCCAGGTGGAAAAGCTGCTCGCCGCCCAGCCCGGGGTGATCAACGCGACCGCCGTGCTGACCGCGCACCGGGCCGCGGCGGCGCCGGCCGCCGGGCATGGCCACGACCACGCCGGACACGGGCAGGCCGGGCAGCACGGGCAGGCCGGGCAGCACGGGCAGGCCGGGCAGCACGGGCATGGCCAGGAGCGCCCCATGCTGCTGCCCGGGGTGCGCGCCGTGGTGGCGGTGGCCTCCGGCAAGGGCGGGGTGGGCAAGTCCACCGTCGCGGTCAACCTGGCGGTGGCGCTGGCGCAGATGGGCCTGGCGGTCGGGCTGCTGGATGCCGACGTGTTCGGCCCCAGCCTGCCCCGCCTGCTCGGCCTGTCGCGCAAGCCCGACCTGCAGGACGACAAGATGGTGCCGATCCCGGCCTGGGGCCTGTCCACCATGTCGATCGGCTACCTGGTCGAGGAAGAGACGCCGATGATCTGGCGCGGGCCCATGGTGATGGGCGCGCTGGAACAGATGCTGGGCCTGGTGGCCTGGGGCAGGCTCGACATCATGATCATCGACATGCCGCCCGGTACCGGCGACGCCCAGCTCACGGTGGCCCAGCGGGTCGCCCTGGCCGGCGCGGTGATCGTCTCCACGCCGCAGGACATCGCCCTGATCGACGCCCGCCGCGGCGTGCGCATGTTCGAGCGCACCAACGTGCCGGTGCTCGGGCTGGTGGAGAACATGAGCTACTACTGCTGCCCGGAATGCGGCCACCGGTCGGAAATATTCGGCCATGGCGGCGCCCGCCTGGAGGCGGAGCGGCTGGGCACCGAATTCCTCGGCGAGGTGCCGCTGCTGCTGGACATCCGCACCTCCTCGGACGCCGGCACGCCGATCGTCGCCGCCGACCCGGAGGGCCCGGCCGCGCAGGCCTTCGCCGCGATCGCCCGGCGGTTGTGGGAAAAGCTGCAGGCTCCGGCCGCGGCGGGGCCGAAAATCGTGATCGAGTAGCCGGCCGGGCTACATCCGCACCAGGGCGGAGCCCCAGGTCAGGCCGCCGCCGAGCGCTTCCAGCAGCACCAGCTGGCCGCGGCGGATGCGGCCGTCGGCATAGGCTTCGGCCAGGGCCAGCGGGATCGAGGCGGCCGAGGTGTTGGCGTGGCGGTCGACCGTGATCACCACGCGCTCCGCCGGCAGGCCCAGCCGGCGGCTCACCCCCTCGATGATGCGGGCGTTCGCCTGGTGCGGGATCAGCCAGTCCACGTCCGCCGCGGTCAGCCCGTTGTCGGCCAGCACTTCGGCCACCGCGCCGGCGAGCAGGTGCACGGCGTGGCGGAACACTTCGCGGCCGTTCATCACCAGGTGGCCGGGGCGGTCGGGTCGGCCGACCGAACCGTCGACGTAGAGGATGTCGCCCAGCCGGCCGTCGCTGTGCAGGCGGGTGGACAGGATGCCGGGCGTCTGCGGGCCGGCGAGGCCGGGGGCGGCGCGCAGGAACACCGCGCCCGCGCCGTCGCCGAACAACACGCAGGTGCCGCGGTCCTGCCAGTTCATGATGCGGGAGAACACTTCCGAGCCGATCACCAGGCAGCCGCGCGCCTGGCCGGTGCGCAGCATCGCGTCGGCCACCGACAGGGCATAGACGAAGCCGCTGCACGCCGCCGAGAGGTCGAAGGCGAAGCCGCCGGCGCCGAGTTCGGCCTGCACCCGTGTCGCGGTGGACGGGAAGGCCTGGTCGGGCGTGGAGGTGCCGAGGATGATGGCGTCGACGTCCGAGCCGACCGCGCCGGCGTCCGCCAGGGCGGCGCGGGCGGCCGCGGTGGCCATGTAGGCGCAGGTTTCGTGCGGCGCGGCCAGGTAGCGCTGGCGGATGCCGGTGCGCTCGCGGATCCAGGCGTCCGAGGTGTCGACGCGTTCGGCCAGCGCCTCGTTGGTCACCAGGTTCAGCGGCAGGTAGGCGCCAATGCCGGCCAGCACCGCCCGGACCGGGGCGGTACGGTCGAACGCGGGCGACGCACCCTCAGCGGGTGGCTGCAAGGCGCTCACCGTCGTCGCTGTCTGGCGGTCCATCCTTGGATCCCATTTCCATCTGGCCGTTGCGCGTCTGGCCGTTCTGCCGCTGCCCCCCCGGGAGCTGCGGGCCGAGGCGGGCCAGGCCTTCGCGGATGCGGTCGTTGAAGTGGTGCACGACCATGTCCAGGGCGACGTCGACCGCATGGGCAAAGCCGGGGCCGTCGGTGCCGCCGTGCGATTTCACCACCACGCCGTTCAGCCCGACCATGACGGCGCCGTTGTAGCGCCGCGGGTCCACCAGTTCGCGCAGGCGCTCCAGCTCGGAGCGCGCCAGCAGGTAGCCCAGCTTGGCCGAAAGCGAAGAGGTGAAGGCCTGGCGCAGCAGTTGCAGCACCAGCTTGGCCGTGCCCTCGGCGGTCTTCAGCGCGACATTGCCGGTGAAGCCGTCGGTCACGATCACGTCCGTGGTGCCGGCGGCGATGTCGTGGCCTTCCACGAAGCCGTGGAATTGCGGGCCGATATGGCTCTCGCGCAGCACGTCGGCGGCAGCGCGGATGCGGTCGTCGCCCTTCAGTTCCTCCGACCCGACGTTGAGCAGCCCGATCGTCGGGGCGGTGAGGCCCAGCACGGTGCGGGCGAACACGTCGCCCATGACGGCGAACTCGACCAGGTTGCGGGTATCGCAGGTGACGTTGGCGCCGAGGTCGAGCATCACCACGTCGCCGCGCACCGAGGGGGCGATCGCGGCCATCGCCGGGCGGTCGATGCCGGCCAGCGTCTTGATGACGACCTTGGCCAGCGCCAGCAGGGCGCCGGTGTTGCCGGCCGAAACCACGCCGGCCGCCTGCCCGGCGGCGACCGCGTCGATGGCCACCCGCATGGAGGCGTTGCGCTGGCGCAGCGCCGCG
>CAIMEK010000305.1 GCA_903839965.1 uncultured Acetobacteraceae bacterium
GGTCGGCGCGCGGCAGCAGGTGGCCGGCGACGACCTGGTGGCGGTCGGCGGCGTAACGATCGAGCAACGCCGCTGCGTCGGCGGGCGCGGCGAGCGCATCGGCCAGCGTGTCGGCGGCGGCCAGCGCGTCGTGCATGCCGCTGTTCATGTTCAGACCGAAACGGGTCTGCACGAGATGGGCCGCGTCGCCCGCCAACAGCACGCGCCCGGCGGCGTAGCAGGCGGCGACCTGGCGGCGCACCGGGCGGACCTCGCGCGACACCAGCGGCAGCAGGTCGGCGCCGAACGGCAGAAAGCGGGCCAGCCGGGCGCGCAGGGCCGGCTCTTCCAGGGGCGCAGGCTCGCCCGCCTGCGCGGGCATCGGCACGGCGATGCGCCAGAGGTCGGGCATGCGCAGCAGGCCGCAGCAGCCGCCGGGCGCCTCGATCCAGGTGGCGGAGGCGGCGCCGGGCACCAGTTCGCGCAGGTCGGTGGGCGTCATCACCTGCAGCAGCCAGCGGGTCGGCGCGGTGGTGGTGAAATCGATGCCGAGGCAGCCGCGCACCGCGCTGTCGGCGCCGTCGGCGGCCAACAGGTAGGCGCCGCGCTCGACCCGCTCGCCGAGCGCGGAGTGCACCCGCACGGCGACGCCGGTGCTATCCTGGTCGAGCCGTACCAGTTCGGCATCGAAGGCAAGGCGGGCGTGCGGATAGGCGGTCAGGCGGGCGGCCAGGGCGGCCGTCACCGCGCCCTGGTCGAGATGCAGACGGAACGGGAAGCGGGTTTCGCCGGCCAGTTGGGCGAGGTCGAAGCGGGCCAGCGGCGCCGGGGCGCCGGCGCGCAGGCAGGCGATATGGCGCACCTGCAGGCCGGTGCGCAGCACGCCTTCGAGAATGCCGAGGCGGTCGAACGCCTCCAGGGTGGGCGGCAGCCAGACCGAGGCGCGCAGCGCGCGGCCGAGTTGCATGCGCCGCTCCAGCACAACCACCGGCACCCCGCGCTGGGCCAGCCGCAACGCAGCGGCCAGGCCGGTCGGACCGGCACCGGCGATCAGGACGCGCATGGCGTCCCGGCACGGCTCGAGCGGGACGGCACTCATGGGCGCAACGTTGGCGATACCGGGGGCCGGTGTCAAAGGGGCCGTAAAAGGAAGAAGTTGCGGGGCGGCCACAGGAGCGGGATAGAACATCCGCAACGAGCATTATTTTCCCGGTGGCGTGCCGAACCGGCTGCGGAGACCATGCATGGATATATTTGTCGACTGGGGCAGCACCAATTTCCACGCCTTCCTGGTGCAGGACGGCGCGGTGGTGGAGCGGCGCGAAGTGGCCGGACAGGGCATCCTGAGTTCATTCGCGCAGGCCTCGCACGCCGTTCGCAGCGAGGACTTCAGCCGATTCCTGCAGCAGGCGCTGAGCCCCTGGCTGGTGCAGCACCCCGCCGCGCCGATCCTGATGTGCGGCGCCATCGGCAGCCGCGAGGGTTGGGTCGAAACGAAATATGTCGAGGCGCCGGCCGGATTCGCCGATGTGGCGGCCGGGCTGTACCATTTCACGGCCGAGCAGCGCGGCTGCCTCGGCGAGCACTCCGTTGCCGTCACCGCGGGGCTGGCGCTGGAACACCGCGACGGCCGGCACGACGTGATGCGCAGCGAAGAGGTGAAGGGGCTGGGTGCCGTGGCCCATGCCGGCCGCGACAGCGCGCTGCTGTGCATCCCCGGAACGCACTGCAAATGGCTCAGCATCCAACGCGGCCGGATCGTCGATTTCCATACCGTCATGACCGGCGACATCTACGCCGTGCTGAGCGAGCACGGTTCGCTGGCGCCGCTGTTCCGCCACGCGGCGGCCACCGAGGAGGAAGGCCAGCGCCTGGCGGCCTTCGACCAGGGCCTCGACCTGGCCGTGCGCGGCAGCGACCTGCTGGTCGACCTCTGGCAGGTGCGCAGCCGCGAGCTGCATGCCGCGGACCCGCCGCGGGATCTGCGGGCCTTCCTGTCCGGCATTCTGATCGGCCACGAACTGCGCCAGATCAGGGTGCTCTACCCGGCGGCCCGCGAGATTCTGCTGGTGTCCACGCCAGGGGCACGCCAGCTCTACTATCGCCGTGCCTGCGCCCGGTTCAGCCTGTCGGTGGGCGCGGAAATCGACAGCGAAACGGCGGTTTGCGTCGGCCTCGCGCGCATCCGTGCCACGCCGGGGGGATCGCTCAGACGTCCTGCCTGAGATCGAGCACGACCGGCAGCATGGAGACGACCAGCAGGATCGCCATCGCCAGGTTGAAAACGCGCAGCCGCCGCGGCGAATGCAGCAGTCGGGCCGCGCCGGTGCCGAGCAGCGTCCACGCCAGCGTGCAGGGCAGCACGGCGAGCGCAAACACCAACGCGAACAGCCCGACCTGGGCCAGCAGCGAGCGGTCCGGGCGAAGCCAGGCCGAGATCAGGCCCAGCGCGAGCAGCCAGCCCGTCGGGTTGACCCACTGGAACAACACCGCCGACACGAAGCCGGGCAACCGGCCCCCGCCCGCCTCGCCGGGCAGCGGCGCGGTGGCGATCCGCCAGGCCAGCAGCAGCACGAACAGCATGGCAACCCAGCGCATGCCCATCGCCAGCGCCGGCATGCGCGCGAGCACGCCGGTCAGGCCGGTGCCGACCAGCAGGATCATCACCGCCCAGCCGACCGCCACGCCCAGGATGTAGGGCAGCGCCGCCAGCACGCCGCGCTGGGCGCCGATCGAAGCGACGATGACGTTGTTCGGCCCCGGGCTGATGGTAGCCGCGACAGTGAAGCCGATCAGGGAGAGCAGGTAGGCGTCCATCCCCGATTACGGCCAGTCATTGCCGGCGCCGTAAAGGGCCGGTGCCGAGCCAGGGATCGTTACTCACCAGTCGGTAATTAAGGCGACGCGTCTCTTGACATTGCTGCTGAGACACGA
>CAIMEK010000306.1 GCA_903839965.1 uncultured Acetobacteraceae bacterium
GGTGGCGGCGAGCAGGGCGACCAGGTCGCCGCGCGGCACGCCGCGCTTGATCATCTCAGGAAACAACACCGGCGCAATCGCCGCCATGTCGGCGGCCTTCGAGCCGGAAATGCCCGAAACGAGGTAGATCGCGACGATCAGCACATACGAAAGGCCGCCCTTGATGTGTCCGAACAGGTTGGCAAGGAAACCGACCATGACCCTCGCCATCCCGGTCATTTCGATGAGCAGGCCGAGGAAGACGAAGAGGGGAATGGCCAGCAGCACCGGGCTGGTCATGCCGGCATCCATCCTCCCCGCCAGGACGGAGACCGGAATATGCGTCGTCAGCCCAAGATAACCCAAGGTCGCGAGCCCGAAGGAGAAGGCGATCGGGATGCCGGCGAAGACCATCACGCCGACCGCGCCGACGAAAAAGATCAGCAGGTTGATGTTGCCGAACGTGCGCAGCAACGGACCGAGCAGGAAAATGCCGAAAAGCACGGCAACCATGATGGCCGCCGCGACAAGCTCGAAGCGCGTGGGCCACGCGTTCATGCGCAACGGCACCGAAACGAGCATCAGGGCAATGCCCACCGGCATCGCGGCAGCCCGCCAGGCCAGCGAGACATCCAGCGTCGCCAACGTGATGGGCGCCTCGTTCTGCACATATTCGATCGACGGCGGCAGCAGGAGCACCAGGAACGCGAACATCGCCAGCCCGGTGACCACATCCAGCACCCGGCGACCGCGTCCGCTGGTGCGGTTGACCACGGCGGTCATGCGCATGTGGCTGGAGGAGCGCAGCGCCAGCACGGCCCCGAGCATAGTGAGCCACAGGAACAGCACCGAGGAAAGTTCGTCGATCCAGACCTGCGGCCTGTGAAACACGTAGCGGGCAACCACATTGACCAGCAACAGCACCACTTCGATGCTCAGCAGGACGGCACTGACGAACTCGATCGCCCTGCCGAACCAACGGTCGGGCTCGTTGGCCGCCGACGAAGCTCCGAAGGTCGCTGCGCTATCGGCAGACATATTGCTCATGGTCCCGGGTGGGAGGGGATACGATCGAGGCGGAAGGCGATCCGTGTGGTTGCCTGCCGATGCGGCGGCATCGTCATCGGGCGCCGAGCAATTGCCGAACGCCGGTCAGCATGATCTCGTTGATCCAGGCGTAGTTCATGAAATCCTCGCGTACGCGCTTTCCCACGGCGTTGATGCGCGCCGTGGCATCGGCGACGGCACGCTTGCAATCGGGATGCGCGGGCTCGCCAGGATGGCCGAGCGACTGCGCCAGATCCATCGGCCCGAAGCTCAGGTAGTCCACGCCCTCGACGGCTGCCAGCTCATGCGCCACCTCCAGGCCGGAGCGGGTTTCGATCATCAGGCACAGCGAAGTGTCGGCGTTGCATTCCCGCATGAAGGCCGGTCGGTCCTTCATGGACAGGAAGGCCGGGCGGCTGCCGCTGAAGGAGCGGTCGCCAAGCGGCGCGAAGTAGGCGGCCTGGACTGCCGCGTGGGCGTCGGCGACCGTTTCGATATGCGGCACCACGATGCCGCGGACTCCACGATCGAGGAAACCAGTGATAGTGGCCGCCGAACCGTCCGGCACCCGGGCGATGACCGTCAGGCCCCAGCGCTCGGCGGCAATGCAGGCAGCTTCCAGGTCGTTATGCG
This sequence comes from uncultured Acetobacteraceae bacterium, assembly GCA_903839965.1. Taxonomy (GTDB): domain Bacteria; phylum Pseudomonadota; class Alphaproteobacteria; order Acetobacterales; family Acetobacteraceae; genus Rhodovastum. The sequence continues at coordinate 1,660 of CAIMEK010000306.1, forward strand.
TGAAGCAACCGTGCTCACCGTCCAAGTAAATGAAGTCCACCTCCTGGGCCAGAACCTCGATGGCGGTAGGTGCCGAAAAGGTAAGGTGAACACCGCGGATCCGCTCTCCTGATCCGGCAGCTTGCTTGACAACATTACGGCTCGTCATGGGCGCTCTCCACAAGTTCGTTTCCTGCAATATAGCAGCCGACAACTCCGGGAAGTAATCAATAATTCCACCGACACCTGATAGGCCTGGCCTATGGTTCGGGTGCCGGCACAAAGGCCGCCGCCAAGGCGCTTTGGCTCATCGTGACGCCTCCGGCTGATGCGACTGGAAGAATTGCAAGACACGCTGCATCGTCTGATCCCGGCGCTGCGGTCCTCCCCACGGGTCGATCACCTCGGCCCGTCCGAGCCGGGCGATGTCGGCGGAGATCTCGGCCGGGTGCATGCGGTCGGCAGCGGGCAGCAACATCATATTTATGCCGCAGGACGCGACGAAATCGCGGTCCACGCTGAACAGGAACTCGCCGCCGAACATGCGTTGGCCGATCGCCGGCAGCAGGGCGGCATCAGTGTCCGGCCAGGTCGCCACTTCCGTGGCCCAGGTGTCGAACTCGGCCTGCACGACGTCGCGGTTGCCGCCAAGCCCGATTGGATTCTGCAGTACCAGGGCGGTGACCAGCCCCGGTGCCGCCTGTGCCAACGACAGCGCGAACGACACGCCGATGCAGGCGCCCATGACGTGGCAGCTTGTGATGCCGAGGTGAAGCAGCAAGGCGAGATGATCCGCGGTGTAGCTCTCCCAGCCGTAGCCGGGCCCGATGGTGGCGCGGGATTCGCCGGCGTTGCGCACGTCGAGTGCAACCACGCGGAAATGCGGCGCCAACACGGGAATCGGATCCGCCCAGTCCTGCTCCACTCCGAGTCGCGCCGGGTTGGTGCGCCAGCGCTCGATGCGCGAGTTGAGGAAGCCCGGCCCGAACAGCAGCACGGGATAGCCTTGGCCGCTGACTTCGTAATGAATGCGTCCGCCGGGGATGGTCAGGAACGACATCGCTATGCCTCCTGGAAATGGATCTCGACCTCGCCAAATCCGGCAAAGCTGCCGCTCACGCGGTCGCCCGGACTGGCGCGGTAACACCCGGTATAGGTGCCGGTGGTGATGATCTGGCCAGCATGCACGCCGCCGGCGGCGCGCAGCGCGTTCACCAGCGGGATCGCCGGACGAATCGGATTCCCCGCGGCGTGGCCACCGCGCTGGCTGACCACGACCGCACCGTTGACGCTGAGTGTCGCCTCCAGCACCGCGAGGTCGAAATTCCGCCAGTCGCTGCGGCTGGTGCCGACGACGTAGCCGCCGTTCGACATGCAGTCCGCGGTGCGGTCGAGCAGCGGCGTGTCGTCGTAGCTGCGGAAACGGGTATCCACGACCTCGATGCCGACCAGGGCGGTGGCGGCGTTGGCCACCTCCGCTTCGGTGTAGTCCGCATTTCGCGGCGGCAGGTCGCGGTCGAAGCGGAAGGCGATTTCCAGCTCCACCCCAAGCATCGGCACCAGCCGCGCCGGCATCGCCGCGGGGCTGTCGAACATGCGCGAACGGAGAATTACGCCGCGCATGACTTCGCCTTGTGGGCTGATGGAAACTTTCCAGCCGGCGATGCCGTCGCCCAGGGCCGCCGCGGTGGCGTCCTGGATGGCGTGGGCCTGCGCGAAATCGACGGGTTTCGCCGAGTCCGGCAGAGCGTCGATCGGGGTGGCGGAACGGCGAGCGGCTACGAAGATGCCGACCGCCTCTTCAATCCTGTGCAACATCAGCGTATCTCCGGGTGCAGTACGCGGATCGGCGCGCCGCGCAGGAAGGCGAGCACGTTCTCGATCCCTTGTTGATGGAACTCCCGCATCGTGGCTTGGGTGACGTAGCCCAAATGCGGCGTCAGCACGGTGTTCGGCAGGCCGCGGAACGGATGGTCCTGCGGCAGCGGTTCGCGGTCGTAGACGTCCAGTGCCGCGATCAGACGGCCTGCGCGCAATGTCGCAATCAGCGCCGCCTCGTCCACCAGCGGGCCGCGTGAGGTGTTGACCAGGATCGCGCCGGGCTTCATACGCGCGAGCTGCGCGGCGCCGATCAGACCGCGCGTGCTGTCCGACAGCACCATATGCAGGCTGACCACATCGGCCTGTTCCAGCAGCGCATCCAGCGGCACGCATATGGCGCCGCCCCGTTCCGCCGCCAGTTCGGGCGTCAGGTTGCGGCTCCAGGCGACGACCTGCATGCCCAGCGCCGCACCGTAGCGCGCCATGCGCCGGCCCAGGCGGCCGAGGCCGACCAGGCCCAGCACCTTGCCGTCCAACTCGAACCCCGGCAGCGTGCCGGCCTGAAAACCGCCGGCGCGGATGGCGGCGTCGGCGCGCGGTAAGCCGCGGGCCGCGGCAAGCATCAGCAGCAGCGCCAGTTCCGCGGTGTTGGCGCCGTTGTCGCCGCCACCGGCGGTGCAGATGGTAACGCCCCGGGCACGCAGCGCGTTCATGTCCACCGAGCCGGCGCGCTTGCCGGAGAGGTTGAACAGCTTCAGGTCAGGCAGCCGCCGCACCAAGCTGGCCGGAAAGGCGGTACGCTCGCGCATCGCCATCACCACGTCGAAGCCGGCGAGCCGGCTTGTGGCGTCGTCCTCGTCGGCGAATGCGTCGGTGAAAAACACCACCTCCGCCTGCGATTGCAGCTCGGTCCAGTCGGCGCTGCTCCGCGCCACGTTTTGCCAGTCGTCCAGTACGGCTACCTTGGTCACGTCGGGCTCCTTGTCATGCGGCGTTGAGGTCGTGCATCGCCATGTCGAGCACGTCGCGGCCGATCGAGGTTTCGAACTTACTGTAGATCGTTCGCGTGCGTTCGGCGAACTGCGCGCGGTTGGCGGGGGAGACCGGGTTGATCTGCATCAGTCCGCCCAAGGTCTTCAGCGCGGTTTCGGTGGTGGCGGGCTGCGCCTGCCATTCCCAGTCGCTGGCGGTCTTCATCGCCTGGGCGATGATGCCGCGCTCCTCCGCCGCCATGCCGTCCCACAGCGGCTTGTTCATGGAGACGACGAAGAAATCGGTGACATGGCCGGTCAGCGACATGTATTTGGAAACCTCGTACAGCTTCGCACTGATCATGTCCGGTATGGGGTATTCCAGCCCATCCACCACGTTCTGCTTCATTCCGAGATAGATCTCGGCGGAATCGAGCACGATCGGATTCGCGCCGAGCGCCTTGAAGGCCTCGATATAGACCGCGCTGGAGATCACCCGCATCTTCAGGCCCGCGAGGTCGGCGGGCGTGTTCACGGGACGCACGTTGTTGACCATGTGGCGCGAACCCATGACCCACCAGCCCAGGAACTGGAAGCTGGCCGCCGCGGCCTTCGCCTTCATGGCCTCGCCCAGCCGGCCGTCGAGCGCGCCGCGCAGCCGGTCCGGCGAGCCCACCAGGAAGGGCAGAGTGAACACGTCCATCGGCTTGATGTAGCCGGAGTACCAGGCAGGCACGGCGAGCGACATCGACAGGTTGCCGAGTTGCACCGCGGTCAGCATCTCCGTGATGCTGCCGAGCTGCGAGTTGGGGAACACGTCCACCTTGAGGCGATTGGACGAAAGCTTGCCGACTTCCTCGGCGAACATCACGGCGGCGCGGTGGTAGTTGGAGTCCACCGGCTGTGGGCTGCCCAGGCGCAACGTCTTCGCGCGCTGCGCCAACGCCGGTGCCGCCAGCGACGCGGCCCCCGCTGCCAGAGCGCCCTTCAGCAAGGTGCGTCGCGTGCTGCTCGTTGACATGTCGGTTTCGCTCCTTGGACTTTTGTTTTCGCTATGCATCGTTCACCGCAGGCCGACGGCATGCGGCAGCCACAGCGTCAGGCCCGGCAGCACCACCACGATGGCCAGGCCGATGACCAGAAACAGATTGTAGAAGGCACTGGCGCGCATCGCCGGGTTCATCGGCGCATCGCTGATCGTGCAGGCGATGTGAAAGCCGATGCCGAAGGGTGGCATCATCACGCCAATGCCGGTCGCCATGATCAGCAGGATACCGAATTGCAACGGATCCACGCCGGCATGTTCGGCGGCCGGCAGGAACAGCGGGGCGCCGATCAGGATCGCCGGGAAGCCCTCCAGCAGGAAGCCGATGACGATCAGCGCCACCATGCTGAGGAGCAGGAACTCGCTGCGCCCACCGGCCTGGATTAGCGAGGTACTGATGGCGGTTCCCAGCCCGTCCACCACCACCGCCTGCGCCAGCACGTTCGCCGCTGCCACCATCAACAGCACCATCCCGGAGGTGCACGCCGCGTCGCGCAGGGTGGCGTAGAACCTCCCTGCGCCGATGGACCGGGCCGCCAGCGCCGCGGCGCCAAGCCCGTAGGCGACCGCGAGCGAGCCGGATTCGGTGGGCGATGCGATGCCGCCGACGATGCCGCCGATGACGATGACCGGCACGCCCAACGCCGGTATTGCGCCCGGCATGGCCGACAGCGCGCGCTTCAGGCTAAACGGTTCCGCCCCGCTCCAGCCATGCCGCCGGCTGCGCATCGACACCCCGACGATCAGCGCCAGGGCCAGCACCAATGCCGGCACGAGGCCGGCCACGAACAACGCGCTGATGGACAGGCTGCTCACCGAGCCCAGGATGAGCATCGCCAGCGACGGCGGCACCGTCTCCGACATTGCCGCAGAGGCGCACAGCACGGCGGCGAATTCGGAAGCGGGATAGCCGCGCTCGTGCACCGGCCGCTTCATGACCGCGCCGATCGTCGCCATATCGGCCGCCTTCGAGCCGCTGATCCCGGAGAAGATGTAGGTGGCGACGATCTCGGCGATCAGCAGGCCGCCGGTCCAGTGGCCCACCCATTGCTGCACCATGCTGACCAACCGCGCCGCCATGCCGCTGATCTCCATCAACGTGCCGGCAAGCATGAAGAACGGGATCGCCAACAGGATGAAGCTGGCGATGCCGTACTGGAACGCCGCTGGAATGGCCGACAGCGGGGCGTCGCCGGTGGTCACGAAATACAAGGCTCCGCCGAGCGCCAGGATGACCGGAACCGGCGTGCCCACCAGGAAGGCGATGACGAGCATCGGCACGATCACCCAGAACGGGTCGATATCCAGCCCCTGCGCGTAGCCGTAGCGCAGTGCCATCGCCAATGCGGCGATGGCGCAGGCGCCGACGAGGCCCAGCACAGCGCCATCGCGTTTCGTGCCGGCCAGCCGTTCCAGCGCGAACAGCCCCAGCAGCGCCAGGCCGGCGCCAAGCCAGATCGCCACATAGCCCCGATGAATGCCCAACACCGGCATGACCTGCCGCATCTGCAAAGCCAGGAACTTGGGGTAGGCCACCAGCGAAATCGCGCAGACCGCGACCACAATCCACAACCCTACGGCTTCCAGCCCGCGCCGCGCGCGGCCCTGCGAGCGGTCGAGCAGGGCGGTGTAGGCCATGCTGCGGTTGCGGCGAAAAAACGCCGGCGCGCCCAGGAAGGTGATGATCGAGATCAGGATCATTGACACCTCGGGCGCCCATGGCATGTCCCGATGGGCGAGGTAGCGCAGCAGCGTGTTCGCCACCGTCAGTGCGACGTCGGCGAACAATACCGACACGACCAGAACCTCGATGCCGATAGCCAGCCCCACCATGGTCTTGCGGTACGACGCCATGCACTGGCCGCCGCGCGTGACGGCATTGATGGTTTCGGGAGCCGGCACGAACGTTCCTCCCTATTCGTTTTGATTATCATAGCACGGCCGTTGGAGCCGGCGAGATTGAAA
>CAIMEK010000307.1 GCA_903839965.1 uncultured Acetobacteraceae bacterium
CTAAGCAGCGATTCGCTGATTGTCACACGGACGGGGGAGTTTGCGCTCCAGGTTGAGGTTGGTGACGGCGGAGTGGATGGCTGCATCGAGATCTGCGGTGCCCTGGAATGTATGGTGGGCAAGGTGATGGCGCTTGAGATCGCGCCACGCGCGTTCGATGTCGTTCAGTTCCGGCGCATATCGCGGCAGCCACTCGACGGTGATCCAGGGACGCGCGGCGAGAGCGGCGGTTGTGGCCTTGCTGGTATGCACGGGTCCGTTGTCGAGAACGAGCACGACCGGCTTTGTCCTGCGTCGTCGTGGCTGCGGGCCGAAGCGGCGGTCGAGCAACTCCAGCATATCGATGAAGTCGGCACTGCGCTTGCTCAGCGAGGTGTGGACGAGAAGCTCGCGGGTGCAGGCGTCGAGTGCCCCCATCATGGCTACCTTGCGCGACTGGCCCGGGGCGGCGACACGCAGGTCGGCGCCTCGCTCAGCCCAGGCGTGGGCCAGGTAAGGGTGCGTCAACGCCTCCGATTCATCGGCATAGAGCAAGACGATATCGCCCGCGCATGCCTGCGCCTCGCGAAGTTGCAGCCGCAGGCCGATGCGATCGACGGCATCCGGGTCCTGTCGCCCGTTCAGCGTGTGTCGTGGGCGTCGCCAACGGAACCCCCTTTTTTCCTGAGCAGGATGCTCAGGCGCGACTTCGAGATGCGGACACCTGCCTTCCGTTCGATCTCGGCGCGCAGCCGGGGAAGCGTCCAGTTGGGCCGGTTCTCGACGGGCAGGCGCAGAAGTTCGGCCGCCACCGCCAAGGCTCGCTCGCCCTTCTCCGGCGACGGACCAGGTGCCAAGGTCGAGCGCAACGCATCCACGCCGCCTTCGACAAACCATTGCCGCCAGTGGCGCACCGAGTCCGCCGTCACCCCAAAAGCCTCGGCAAGTTCCACGCTCGTCCAGCCAGACAGCGTCAACAGCATGGCGCGCGCCCGGTCGGCTTCGCCGCGAACCTCAGACCGCGCCAACTCACGCAGAGCCGCAACCTGCTCTACCGTCGCACACATACGGGATTGACCGGCCATGATCTCCACCCACCGCGAATCGATGATCAGACCAATCTACCCGCCGTGTGACACCCAACGGAATCCTGCTTAGGCGGCTTTCAGCCGATCGGCGAAGCTTTTGCGGAATTTTGTCACCTTGGGCGCCACCACCGCCTGGCAATAGCCCTGCCCCGGGTTTCGCGCGAAGTAGTTCTGGTGGTACTCCTCGGCCGGCCAGAACACCTCCAGCGGGCGGACCTCGGTGATGATTGGGACGGACCAGATGCCGGCCTGCGCGATTTCGGCGATCACCCGTTTTGCCGTGGCGGCCTGGGCGTCGTCGTGGGTGAGGATGATCGAACGGTATTGCGGCCCGACGTCGTTGCCCTGGCGGTCACGAGTGGTCGGGTCGTGGATGGTGAAGAACACCCGCAACAGGTCCTCGTAGCTCACCTGGGCGGGGTCGAAGCCGACCTGCACCACCTCGGCATGCCCGGTCCGCTTGCCGCAGACCTGCTCGTAGGTGGGATTCGCCAGGTGTCCGCCGGCATAGCCGGACACCACGCGCGTCACCCCGCGCAGGCCCAGATACACCGCCTCCAGGCACCAGAAGCACCCGCCTCCCAACGTCGCGACCTGTTCCGCCATGCTGTGCTCTCCCCCAATACGTCCCAGATTGGCACGCGCGGGCGGCTTGTCCAGCGCCGGACATTTTCGGGCGGCGGCGGTTGGTGCTATAGCAGGCGCAACGAAAACGGGAGGGCATGACCATGTTGCACGTAACACGGCGTGACACCGCCTTGCTGCTCGGGGCCGTTGCAGTTGTCGGGCGGGCGCGCGCGGCGGGGCCCAAACCGGGCGGCGCGATCAGCGTGGCCACCGCCGGCGAACCGCCGACGCTCGACCCGATGGAAAGCCCCGCCGATGTGGTAGGTATCATTTCGCAGCACGTCTTCGAGACGCTGTACACCTGGGGCGACGGCTGGCGCATCGTGCCGCTGCTCGCCGCCGCCATGCCGGACATCTCGGCCGATGGCCTGATCTACACGATCCCGCTACGCAGCGGCGTGAAGTTCCACGACGGCGGCACGATGACCTCGGCCGACGTGCTGGCCTCGCTCGACCGCTGGATGCGCATCGCCCAGCGCGGCCAGCAGACGCGCGAGAACGTCTATGCCGTGACCGCGCCGGATGACCGCACCATCCGCTTCACGCTGAAGCGCCCGTTCGCGCCGCTGCTATCGCTGCTGTCGCTGCAGACCAGCGCCGCCATCATCATCCCCGGCGGCAACCAGAAGCAGCCGATGACGGACTATATCGGCACCGGCCCTTATCGCTTCGTCGCCCGCATGCCCGACCGCTACGTGCAACTGCGCCGCTTCGACGGTTATGTGGCGCGCGACGACGCCCCGACCGGATATGGCGGACGGCGGACGCCGCTGGTGGACGAAATCCGTTTCGTGCCAGTGCCGAATGCGACAACCCGGGTAGAAGGCACGCTGGCCGGCCAGTTCGACTATGCCGACGCGTTGCCGGTGGAGAGCCAGGCGCGCCTGAAGGCCGGGCCGGTCGAGCCGATCGTGTTCCCCGCCTTCGGCTGGCCGCTGTTTTTCGTGAACCATCGCCAGGGGCCGCTGACCAACCCGGCGCTGCGCCGCGCCGTGCTCGCCAGCCTCAGCTTCGAGGACATGCTGGCGGCCGCCTTCGGCCCCGGCTTCTATGCGGTGGACGGGGCCTATTACCCGGCCGGCTTCGCGCTGCACAGCGACGTCGGCGCCGAGGCCTACAAGCAGGCCGGCGACAGCGCGCGGGCCAAACGCATGGCCGCCGAGGCCGGCTACCATGGCGAGAAGATCCGCATCATGGTCAGCCAGCAATACGATTTTCATTACAAGCTGGCCGTGGTCGCCGCCAACTTCATGAAGGAGGCAGGCCTCAACACGGAACTTTCCGTGGTGGACTGGGCGACCCTGCTGACCCAGCGCAACGAGGCGGGGCTGTGGGAAATGTTCGTGACGCACGGCCCGATCTTGCCGGAACCGACGCTGTATTCCTTCATGACGCCGGCGGCGCCGGGCTGGTGGGCGACCCCCGCGCGCGATGCCGCGGTGGCGGCATTCAACGCCGAACCCGATGTGGGCAAGCGCGCGAAACTGTGGGGCGACGTGCAGGGGCTGATCTACAGCGAGGTGCCGATCATCCGCATCGGC
>CAIMEK010000308.1 GCA_903839965.1 uncultured Acetobacteraceae bacterium
CCCGCAGGTGCGGGTGCCGCTCGCCCCGCCGCCGCCGCCGGTGCTGCCGCCCGCGCTGGTGGTACCCACCCGCCCGCCGACGCCGCCCTCGCCGGTGCCGATCGCCGACAACGCCCCGGGCATCACCGAAGCGATCCAGGACGGGCTGCGCGTCACCTTCGGCGACGGCCGTGCCGACCTCAACCCGGCAACCGACTTGGCGCTGCGCGCGTTCATCCGTGCCGCCCCCGCCACCGCAACCTTCACCGTGGCCGCATTCGCCCCCGGGTCCCCCGAGGACGACTCCGCGCCGCGCCGTCTCTCGCTGTCGCGCGCCCTTGTCATCCGGTCGGCGTTGATCGCCGAAGGCATCCCCTCGGTACGCATTTACGTGAAAGCTCTTGGTGGCAGCCGCGAGGTGGCGGATGGTCCGGCAAATCGCGTCGATGTGACCGTCGGCGCAACAAATCCGCAGGCAAGGTCGCCCCAATGACCCGCCCGACTCTTTACCTCCTCCGAATGCTGGCGTTCCTGGCCGCCGTACTGGTCGTGGCCGGGCTGCTGTCGGGCCCGCTGCTGGTCGCCTTCGACGCCAACCCGCTGCTCAACAGCCTGATCCTGCTGGTGCTGCTGCTCGGCGTCGCGTGGAACCTCCGTCAGGTCCTTCGCCTGGCCCCGGAGGTGACCTGGCTGGAGACCTTCCAGCAGGCGCGCGCCCGCCTGGCCGCCCTGCCCGCCCCGCGCCTGCTGGCGCCGATGGCGAGCATGCTCGCCGCCCGCTCCGCCAAGGCCCGCGAAGCCGGCAGCGCCGCCGACGGCGACCGCTTCACCATCTCCGCCCCGGCCATGCGCTCGCTGCTCGACACCATCTCCAGCCGGCTCGACGAATCGCGCGAACTGTCGCGCTACATGACGGGTCTGCTGATCTTCCTCGGCCTGCTCGGCACGTTCTGGGGACTGCTGCTCACGGTGGCCTCGGTGGCCGACGTCATCGGCTCGATGTCGGTCGGCTCGGGCGACATCAACGCCCTGTTCGAACAGCTCAAGTCCGGCCTGGCCCGCCCGCTCAAGGGCATGAGCACGGCGTTCTCCGCCTCCATGCTCGGCCTCGCCGGCGCGCTGGTGCTCGGCTTCCTCGACCTCACCGCGGGGCAGGCGCAGAACCGCTTCTTCAACGAGCTCGAGGAGTGGCTGGCCGGCATCACCCGGCTGTCTTCCGGCGTGCTCGGCGGCGAAGGCGAAGGCTCGGTGCCGGTCTACGTGCAGGCGCTGCTGGAGCAGACCGCCGAGAACATGGAGAACCTGCAGCACATCCTCGCCCGCGGCGAAGACGGGCGCAACGCCGCCAACCAGGCCGTGGTGGGGCTGACCGAACGCATCGCCACGCTGTCGGACACCATGCGGGCAAACCAGCAGCTCATGCTGCGCATCGCGGAAGGCCGGCAGGCCATCGCCCCCGCGCTGGCGCGCATCGGCGAACGTCGCCCGCAGGAGGGCGGCGGCGACGAGATCACCCGCGCCCACCTGCGCAACATCGAACTCTACCTGCAACGGCTGGTAACCGAGTCCGAACAGGGCCGCCTGCAAAGCACGGCCGAGCTGCGCAACGACATCCGCGTGCTCACCCGCACCATCGCCGCCCTCGCCGAGGAGCAGCCGCGGTGAGCACCCGACCGCGCGGGAGCTGACCGATGGCGCTGCGTCGGCGACTGGTCGGCGGCGGGCTGAATCCATGGCCAGGCTATGTGGACGCGCTGTCCACGCTGCTCATGGTCATCATCTTCGTGCTGCTGGTGTTCGTGCTGGCGCAGGCTTTCCTGTCGGTGGCGCTGACCGGGCGCGACCGGGCGCTGGATCGGCTGAACCGGCAGATGGCCGAACTGTCCGACATGCTGTCGCTGGAGCGCGGCCGCTCGGCGGACCTCAGGGTTTCGCTGGCGCAGATGAACCGCGACCTGGCAGCCAGCACCACCGCGCGCGACACGTTGGCGCAGCAGCTCGCGGCGTTGCAGGGCACGCAGGACAGGCTGGCGGCCGAAAGCAACGCGCTGCGCACCGAGCGCGACCAGCTCTCCGCCAAACTGGCCGATGCGGCCTCGCAGACGCAGGCCGCGCGGTCGCGCACCGAGGACCTGGCGGCGCAACTGGCCGAGGCGGCCAAACGCACCGAGGCGCAGGGCCAGGACATCGCCGCGCAACTGGCCGACACGCGCCGGCAACTCGCCGCCCGCAGCGCCGAACTCGACAACCTGCGCAAGCAACTGGCGGACGCGCTCGGCCGGGCCGACACCACCGCGCAGAACCTGCGGGCCAACCAGAAAACCCTCACCGACGCCCAGGCCGAACTGGCGGCCCGGCTGCTGGAGCTGGCCTCCGCCCGCCAGCAGATCCAGGCCGCGCAGGCCCAGCTCGACGAAATGCGCCGCCAGATCGCCACCCTCGACCAGACCAGACAGGTGGACCGCGCGACCATCGAGGCGCGGATTTCCGACATGGCCAGGATGGCCGACCAGATCCGCACGCTCACGGCGCTGCGCGACGACCTGGAGAAGCAGGCGCGCGAGGCCGGCCAGCGCGCCGTCACCGAAGCGCAGGCGCGCGCCGTGATGGCCCAGCAGGCGGCCGAGGAAAAGCGGCTCGGCGATACCGCGCGCGCCCAACTGGCGCTGCTCAGCCACCAGATCGACGAGCTGCGCGACCAGCTTGGCGCGGTGCAGAAGGCGCTCGACATTTCCGAATCCTCGGCGCGCGCCAAGGACGTGCAGATCGCCAACCTGGGCAGCCGGCTGAACGCCGCGCTGGCGCAAAAGGTCGAGGAGTTGCAGAGCTACCGCAGCGAGTTCTTCGGCCGGCTGCGCGAAGTGCTGGCCAACCGGCCCGGCATCCAGGTGGTCGGCGACCGCTTCGTGTTCCAGAGCGAGGTGCTGTTCCCCACCGGCAGCGCCGAGCTGACCAATCTCGGCGGCGACGAGCTCGACAAGCTGGCCGCGACGCTGAAGCAGATCAGCGCGCAGATCCCGCCCGACATCCCCTGGATTCTGCGGGTGGACGGCCACGCCGACCGCCAGCGGGTCGCCGAGTCCGGGCGCTGGGGCAGCAACTGGGAGCTTTCCGCCGGCCGCGCGATCACCGTGGTCAAGCTGCTGATCGCCGACGGCATTCCGCCGAACCACCTGGCCGCCACCGGGTTCGGCGACAACCAGCCGCTCGACCCCGCCGACACGCCCGAAGCCTACACCAAGAACCGGCGCATCGAGATCCGCCTGACCGATCGCTGACGGAGCCGACCCATGAGCCTCACCGTCGTCATCACCGGCGCCTCCGGCAGCATCGGGCGCAAGCTGACGGCGCATATGGGCACGCTGGGCTGGACGGTGCGCGGCCTCGACGCGGTGGCCGCGCCCGGCGTCGAGGTCGCCGACCTGCGGCGGCCCGGCGCCTGGGCCGCGGCGCTCGCCGGCGCCGACG
>CAIMEK010000309.1 GCA_903839965.1 uncultured Acetobacteraceae bacterium
CGATCGGCTGGTGCGTCGCCGCGGCCTGCTTCGGCTTGCCGGCCGCTCCGCCGCGGTCGCGGCCTTGCTGGAAGCCTCGCGTTCGCTGCCGGCACAGTCGCAGTCGGCACCGGTGCTGCGGGTGTGGGACCAGCGCGATCTGGTGCCGACCTGGGCCGAGCTGGCGCCCGCTGTGTACAAGAAGATCGGTGCGGAAATCGGCGCGATCGTGCAGGCGGAATTCCTGCCGGACAACGAGTCGAGCCGCAACCAGTGGGCTACCGCGCTGGCCCGCGACGACCTGCCCGACGTGTTCCGGCTGGCGACCTACGACATGGCGCGCTTTTACGGGTTGGGCAAGATCAACCCGATGATGCCCGAATTGTTTGCGCGCATCGCCACGCTGCATGGCCCATGGTTGGCGAACGCCATTCCGACGGTGACGTTCGCCGGCAAGCCCGCGGCGATTCCGTTCTTCTCGCGGCCGTGGCGGCTGTTCTACCGCAAGGACATCTTCGACAAGGCCGGCATCAAGGTGCCGGTCTCCACCATGGACGAGTTCAAGGCGGCGGTGAAGGAAGTCAACAACCCGAAGGGCAACCTGTTCGGCGTCGGCTTCCCCTATTCCGAGGCGGACCAGGACGGCCACATGGCCTGCCTGCCCTGGGTGTTCGGCGGCGGCATGCAGAACGCCGACAACGAGTTCACCATCGCGACCCCGCAGAACGAGGCGGCGCTGGCCTGGTACAGCTCGTTCTACCTGGAGGGGCTGAACCCGCCGGACGCGGTGGGCTGGACGCCGGTGGGCAAGAACGTTGCCTATCTCACCGGGCTGGCCGCGGTGATCAACAACACCGGCTCCGTGCTCGCGGCGATGCGCACCACCGAGCCGCGCTTCAAGGACGTCACCGTGTACGGCCCATGGCCGAAGAGCCCGGCCGGCATTACCGGCGATAGCGTGCTGGGATTCGCCAACGGCATTTCCCACAACACCAAGCAGCCGCAACTGGCCGCCGCCTTCATGGAACGGCTGATGGCGCCCGAGCACATGGCGGTGCTGCTGGAGGCGCTGGGCGGGCAGGGCTTCCCGGTGCAGGAGCGCATGCAGAGCATCGACTTCTTCGCCAAGGACCCGGTGCTGAAGCAGGTCGCCGTGGACCTCGTGCCGCTGGCGCATCCGGCGTACTATCCCGGCACGCCGAACGCCGCGTATGGCGAGATGACGTCGATCAGCTCGCCGTTCCTCAAGGATCTGCTGCATCGCGTGGTGGTGGACAAGCGTAGCCCGCACGATTCGCTGGCCGAAATGGCGAAGGCCGCGGTGCAGGTCGCGGCGAAGTACAAACGCTGAACCGATGCAGGCGGCAGCCACTTTTCCGTTGCCCGTGCGTGTCCGGCCGCGCCGCATGGTGCGGCCGGATACACGCCTGGCCTGGTTGTTCCTGCTGCCCGCCTTCATCGTGCTGGCGGCGATCCTGGTGGTGCCGTTCGCGCAGTCGCTGTGGCTGAGCCTGTACGACGCGCCGATCGGCGGCGTGAAGCGCTGGGTGGGGCTCGGCAACTATCTCGACAACCTCGAAGACCCGGTGTTCCGCCAGGCCACGCTGAACACCGTGCTCTTCGTTGGGCTTTCGGTGCTCGGCAAGCTGCTGCTCGGGCTCGCCGCGGCGCTGCTGCTGAACGGACACCTGCCGGTGCGCGGCCTGCTGCGCGCCCTGGTGCTGCTGCCCTGGGCCTTGCCGGAGATTACCTCCGCCCTGGTGTGGGACTGGATGCTGAACGGCAACCTCGGCGCGGTGAACCACCTGCTGCGCGCGGTCGGGCTGATCGATGTCAATATCTACTGGCTGAGCAGCCGGGCGCTGGCGCTGCCCTCGGTGGTGACGGTGAACATCTGGCACGGCTTTCCGTTCTTCGCGCTGACGCTGCTGGCGGCGCTGCAGGGCATCGAGCGCGACACCTACGAGGCGGCCGACGTGGACGGCGCCTCGGCGGTGCAGAAATTCTTCTCTATCACCCTGCCGGAAATCATGCCCGTGCTGCTGGTGTCCACCCTGCTCAGCACGATCTGGACCACCAACGCCTTCACCCAGATTTTTGTCCTCACCGGCGGCGGGCCGAGCAACGCCACCGCGACCTTGCCCATCTACACTTACCAGACCGCGTTCCGCGGCTATGGCAACTTGGGGCGGGCCGTCTCCGTTTCGGCCATGCTGATCCCGGCCATCGTGGTGCTGCTGGTGCTGCTGTCGCGCAGCATGCGCCGGCGCGAGGCGGGGTCGGCATGACGCCGCGCGCAACCCGCAGGCTGCATCTGGGATTTCGCCTGGCCGGGCTGGCGGTGCTGCTGGCCTTCGCACTGTTCCCGATCTACTGGATGGTGAACACCTCGTTCAAGGGCAGCTCCGAGGTCTACCTGATCAATCCGACCTTCTACCCGCACGATCCCACGCTGGCCGGTTACGGCGCGCTGTTCGCCGGGCGACAGTTGCCCGTGGGGTTCGGGCGGCTGCTGCTGAACAGCCTGGTGGTGGCGGGCTGCTCGACGGCGATCTCGGTGGCGGTCGCGGTGCTCGCCGCCTATGCCACCGCGCGCCTGCGCTTTCCCGGCCGCAATTTCGCCTCCGGTGCGATCTTCGCCGCCTACATGTTTCCCAGCGTGGTGATGTTCCTGCCGGTCTACCTGATGCTGGCCGACTGGGGCCTGACCGATAGCTACGCCGGGCTGATCCTGGCCTACCAGCTCATTGGCATTCCCTTCGCCACCTGGATGCTGCGCTCGTATTTCATGAGCGTGCCGGCGAGCCTGGAGGAGGCGGCGCAGATCGACGGCTGCAGCCGGCTGCGCGCCATTGTCGCGGTCACGCTGCCGCTGTCCGCGCCGGGCATCGCCACCGCGGCGGTGTTCTGCTTCACCCAGACCTGGAACGAGTTCCTTTACGCCCAGGTGATCCTGCAGCGCCAAAGCCTGCACACCGCACAGGTTGGGCTGTACGACCTGCTGAACGGCGACATCCTGCCGTGGGGGCAGATCATGGCCGGGGCGATGATGGTGGGGCTGCCCGTATTGCTGCTGACGCTGCTGGCGCAGCGCTTCGTCTCCGGCGGGCTGACCGCCGGGGCGGTGAAATGAACCCGAGGAGCTCCGCATGAAAATCCGCGCAGTCGAGGTTGAACGCTACCGCTGGGCGCGCAGCGTGCCCATCACCGACGGCAACGCCACCTACACCCATGTCAACCTGACCTTCGTGAAGGTGCATACCGACCAGGGCATCACCGGCATCGGCCTGGGCGCCGGCGGCGCCATCGAGCAGGCGACGGTGGAACAACTGGCGCCACTGCTGATCGGCGAAGACCCGATCGACGTCGAGCGGCTGTGGCCGAAAATGTGGGTGCCCAAGCTCATCGGGCGGCGCGGCCTGACCACGCGCGCCATCGGCTCGATCGACATGGCGTTGTGGGACATCCGCGGCAAGGTGTCGGGGCTGCCGCTGTACAAACTGCTCGGCGGCTACCGCGACCGGGTGCCGACCTACGTGGCCGGCGGCTACTACGAGCCGGGCAAGGGGTTGAAGGAGCTGGCCGCCGAAATGGAAGACAGCGTGCGCATGGGCGCGCGCGCGGTGAAGATGAAGGTGGGTGCAGCGCCGTTGGCCGAGGACGTGGAGCGCGTGCGGGTGACGCGCGACGCCATCGGCCCCGACGTAACCCTGATGGTCGATGCGAACTGCGCCTACAAGGCTTACGAGGCAATCCGCCTGGCCCGCAGAATCGAGCCGTACGACATCTTCTGGTTCGAGGAACCGGTGATGCCGGACGACTACGACGGCCACCGCCGGGTGGCGCAGGCCACTTCGATTCCGGTGGCGACCGGCGAGAACGAATACACCCGCTACGGCTTCCGCGACCTGATCCGCAACGAATGCGCGGCGATCCTGAACCCGGACGTGAAAGTGGTGGGCGGCGTCACCGAGTTCATGAAAGTGGTGGCGCTGGCACAGGCCGCGGACCTGCATATCGCGCCGCACGGCTCGCAGGACATCCACATCCACCTGACCGCCGCGGTTGCCAACGGTCTGATCCTGGAGTTCTACCGCGACACCATCGATCCGATGTGGGGACGCGTCTATCACAACACGCTGGTGCTGAACGACGACGGCACGGTCAGCCCCCCGAACGTGCCCGGCATCGGCCTCGACCCCAACTACGAGGCCCTGGCGCCTCATCGCGTGGGCTAGCAGCGTGTCGGACTCGGGTCTCCGGCGCCGATCCCGCGACCTGTAGTTCGCTTCGCATCATGGGTACTGCTTTCGCCACCGGGCAGGTGGCGGGTGCTGTCGCGGCTCTGGCGGTGCAGGAGAAGCCCGGCTACGCCGCGCTGCGCGCCGCCCGCATCGATCACGGAGTCATCCTTTGACGGGGGGACAGCCCGGCTCAACGGCCTTCCGGGCAGGCCGGGCGGAAGGGAATGCAACCCGGCATCCTCATGGAGCGGGGTGCGGAAACCGCCTGAAATTGCTAAGAGACACATCGTGGCTGCGGTGAGCCACGGCCGCGGTATCCCCTGTGGAGCAGCTTGGACGTGCTCGACGATTTCTCGTTCTTCACGGTCGACCCGGCGGCCGATCCGCCCCTGCAGGCGGAAATCCGCGCCCTGCTCGGCAAGTGCGGCCTTGATTACGAGGACGGGATCGAGGCGTTCGTCGTCTGCAGGCCGCAACGCCAGGTGATCGCCTGCGGCGGTCTGGAAAGCAACATCGTCAAATGTGTTGCCGTCGATCCCGACTACCGTGGCGAATCGCTCAGCCTGAAGACCCTGAGCGAAGCAGTGCAGTTGGCCTTCGAGCGCGGCCATAGTCACCTTTTTCTCTACACCATGCCCGAAAATGCAGCTTTTTTCAGGGGTTGCGGTTTCTATCCCCTCGTGGAGGTGCCGGGCTACGCGACGTTGATGGAAAACACGCCCGTCGGTATCCGCTCCTACTGCGCCCGGTTGGGCGCACAACGACGGGAAGGTGCGGTCATCGGCGCGATTGTCATGAACGCCAACCCGTTCACCCTCGGCCACCGCTACCTGGTGAGCCAGGCCGCCGAGGTCTGCGACTGGCTGCACGTCTTCGTGGTGGCCGAGGACGCCTCGCTGATCTCCTACCGGGACCGTTACCGACTGGTCGAAACCGGCATTCGCGATATCGCCAAGGTGACCCTGCATCACGGTTCGCAATATATGGTCTCGCGCGCGACCTTTCCTGCCTATTTCTTCAAGGAGAAGGGGATGGTCGGCGCATGCCGGACGGCCATGGACTTGCTGTTGTTCCGCAATTACATCGCGCCCGCGCTCGGCATTACCCAGCGTCATGTTGGCAGCGAGCCGTTCTGCGCGACCACCCGGAAATACAACAAGGACATGATACACTGGCTGCAGGAAGCGCCGACCGGCGCCCCGGCGGTAAAGGTCATCGAGATCCCACGCAGCGTCAAGCTGGGAAGCCCGGTCTCCGCGTCGGAAGTTCGCCGTCTGTTGGCCGCCGGCGAGTTCGAGCGCATCGCGGCCCTGGTGCCTCCGGCGACACTGGAACTGCTTTACGACAAGTACCGCCCGGTTGGCTTTGCCGATGGCTGACGCCAAACAATGCGGTCTTCCGGCACGTATGGTCCAGACAACTCACAGCGGAGTGGGACAGACATGAAGATCATCAAGGACGCCTTGGCCGGCACGCTCGAATCGAGCGATCTGATGGTCAAAGTGTCGCCGGCGGCGGATGCAACGCTCGATATCCTGATCAACAGCGAAGTGAACCACCAATTCGGCACCCGAATCAGGCAAGTGGTCGAGGAAACGCTGGCCAGGCTCGGCATCACCGCTGGTTTGGTCGTCATCGACGACAAGGGTGCGCTCGACTGCGCTATCCGCGCCCGGGTGCAGACAGCCGCGCTGCGAGGCGCAGAATGCAAGCAGCCGGACTGGAGCACCCTGTGATGAAATTGCGCCGCAGCATGCTTTTCCTGCCCGGGTCCAACGCCGCCATGTTGAGCACGGCCTTCGTCTACAAGCCCGACTCCATCATGTTCGACCTGGAGGACGCGGTGACGCTGCGCGAGAAGGATGCGGCGCGCCTGCTGGTCTTCCATACGCTGGGGTTGCCGGTTTATCGGGACATCGAGACGGTTGTGCGCGTCAACCCACTGAACACGCCGTTCGGCCTGCAGGATCTGGAAGCGGTGGTGCGCGCGGGGGCCGACGTGGTGCGGCTGCCCAAGACCGACAGCGCGGAGGACGTGCATCGGCTGGAGGCCGAGGTCGAGCGGATCGAGCGGGCCTGCGGCAGGGCGGTTGGCTCGACCGGGTTGATGGCCGCCATCGAATCAGCGAGCGGCGTGGTCAATGCCCTGGCCATCGCCAGGGCCTCGCCCCGCCTGATCGGCATCGCGCTTGCCGGCTTCGACTATGTGATGGACATGCAGACCGAACGGGGCGACGGCAGCGAACTGTTTTACGCCCGTTGCGCCGTGCTGCATGCGGCCCGCGCCGCCGGCATCGACGCCTTCGACGTGGTCTGGCCGGACGTCAACGACGAGGCCGGTTTCCTCAAGGACGTCGAGGTGATGAAACGCCTCGGCTTCAACGGCAAATCGCTCATCAACCCCCGGCAGATCGAGCTTCTGCACAACGCTTTTGCGCCGACGGAGGAGGATGTCGATTACGCCAAACGGGTCGTCGCCGCCGCCCGCGAAGCCGAACGCCAGGGGCTGGGCGTCATCTCGCTGAACGGCAGGATGATCGACGCGCCGATCGTCAATCATGCCAGGCGTGTGCTGGACCGGGCCGCGGCCTCCGGTTGTCGCCAGTAATCATTGGGATCGGGTGATGTACCAATTTGTCAATCCGCGCCTCGACAACGAGCCGGCCATCGAACATCTGGAAAAATTCCGGAGTTTCGCCCAGCACACCCCCCATCTGAAGGATCTCGAATCCAAGCATTCGCGAAAGCTGTGCCGAAGCCTGGAGGATGCGGTCCGCTCGGCCGGGCTCAGGGACGGCATGACCATCTCGTTCCACCATGCCTTCCGCGAAGGCGACAAGACGATCAACCAGGTGGTCGACGCGCTGGCCCGCATGGGCTTCAAGGACCTGACCCTGGCATCATCGTCGCTGCTCTCCTGCAATGCGCCGCTCGTCGAACACATCCAGAGCGGGGTCATCCGGCGCATCTTCACGTCCGGGATGCGCGGCAAGCTGGCAGATGCCATTTCCCACGGATTGATGGACCAGCCGATCACCATCCATTCCCATGGCGGACGGGTCAGGTTGATCGATACCGGCGAACTGCATCTCGACGTTGCGTTCCTGGGGGTGTCCACGGCCGACGAATTCGGCAACGCCAACGGCATTTCAGGCCGCTCGCGGTGCGGTTCGCTCGGTTACGCGATGGTCGACGCGGCGCGGGCCGACAAGGTCATCGTGCTGGCCGAGGAAATCGTCGCCTTCCCCAATACCCCGGCCAGCATTGGCCAGGACGAGGTCGATTTCGTGGTCAAGGTCGAGCAGGTGGGCGATCCCTCGAAGATCAGCCTGGGTGCGGCCCGCATGACCACCAATCCCCGCGAATTGCTGATCGCCCGCTTGGCGGCCGGCGTGATCGAACATGCTGGCTATTTCAGTCAAGGGTTTTCGCTGCAGACCGGTACGGGCGCCTCCTCGACGGCTGCCGCCCGCTTCCTCGAGGAGCGCATGCGCCGCCATGGCATCACCGCCGCCTTCGCGCTCGGCGGCATCACCGGCAGCATGGTGGACCTGCACAGGAAAGGCCTGATCGAGAAGTTGTTCGACGTTCAGGGCTTCGATGCCGATGCGGCCGAGTCATTGCGGAGCTCGCCCAACCACTTCGAGATCTCGGCCCACGTCTACGCCAACCCCGGCGCCAAGGCCGCCTATTGCGACCGCATGGACATGGTCATCCTGAGCGCCCTGGAAATCGACCTCGACTTCAACGTCAATGTCCTCACCGGCTCGGACGGCGTCATGCGCGGCGCATCGGGTGGGCACTGCGACGTGGCGGCCGCAGCCAACCTCGCCATCATTGTCGGCCCCCTGATCCGCAGCCGGATCCCCACCGTCGTGCGCCATGTCACCACCGTGGTCACGCCGGGCGAGTGCGTTGGCGTGCTGGTCACCGACCACGGCATCGCGGTCAACCCCAACCGACCGGAGATTGCCGAACGGCTCCGCTCAGCCGGCCTGCCGCTGACCACGATCGAAGACCTTTACCGCCGCAGCATCGAACTGACCGGCGAACCGGAGCCGATCGCGTTCCAGAATCGGGTGGTCGGCATCGTCCGCTACCGCGACGCCAGCATCATCGATGTCGTCCGCCAGGTCGCGGTCTGAGGCCATGCAGGCAGGTCCGGCAGGGTCGCCGGTCACCCTCGCGCAGATGCTCGACGCGCGCGAACGGCGGGCGGCACGCCAACGGGCTGCGATGGCCTGCCATGGCCTGCCCGTCGTTTCGTTGACCTTGGTGATGCCGGGTCCGATCAAGGACAGCGCACTGTCGCGGACCCTCATGGCAATCGCCACGACAGCGGTCGATGCGCTGTTCACCGCGAAGGACTGGCCGGTCCGGCAGGTCGGGCGGTCGGAGGGGGCGACGGGTCCGGAACTCATCTACGCCGTCGCGGCCGACCCGCTGGCGATGAAAGCCGCGTTGATCGACCTCGAGGAAACCCATCCCCTGGGTCGCCTGTGGGACTTCGACGTCATTTGCCCCGACCGCGGGCCGATCTCCCGCGGCACGCTCGGTCGCGCGCCACGTCGCTGCCTGATCTGCGACCTTGACGCGCATGCTTGCGCGCGCTCGCAGCGTCATCTGCTGGCGGAGTTGATGACGGCGATCGAGGGGAGGGTCGATGCATATCGACGCGGCCTGTCCGTCTGAGGAATTGGCCGAGAGAGACTCAGCCGGCGCTTTCGCCCGGGCGACGGCACGGCTGGCTTACCAGGCGCTGCTGATGGACGTTGCATTGACGCCGAAACCGGGCCTGGTCGATCGCCGCAATAGCGGTGCCCATCGCGATATGAACCTGACGACCTTCGTGCTCAGTGCGCGGGCCATCGCTCCCTGGTTCCAGGTTTTCTTTCACCGCGGCAGGGATTATGCCGGCCAACCGGCCATGGCCGTTCTGGCACGGCTACGCAGCGATGGCCTGGCATGTGAGCGCGTGATGTTGGCCGCCACCGGCGGGGTCAACACGCATAAGGGCAGCATCTTTGCTTTTGGCCTTTTGTGCGCGGCCGCCGGACGTCTGGCCGGCCAGGACCGGCCGATTGATCGCCTGGCGATCTGCGCGGAAGTGGCGTCGATCTGCAACGGCATTGTCGAAATCGACCTGGTCGGCGCGTGCGGGGGGTCCACCGCGGGCGAACGGCTGTTCCTCCGCCATGGCATGACCGGGGCACGCGGCGAGGCGGCGTCCGGCTTCTCGACAGTGAGGCAGAGCGCTCTGCCGGCCTTCGATCGGACGCTCGCCGCAACCAAAAGCCGTCGGAGCGCCCTGTTCGCTGCCTTACTCGAGTTGCTGGCGGTCAATCAGGACACCAATCTGGTTTCTCGCGGCGGCCTGGATGGGCTTGCCTTCGTCCAGCAGGAAGCCAGACGCCTGCAGAGCGAAGGTGGCGTGCAAGCCAGTGATTTCCTGATAAAGATGGCCGGCTTTGACGACGCCTTGATCGAACGCAACCTGAGTCCCGGGGGGAGCGCCGATCTGCTGGCTGTTACCTGGTTCCTGGCAGGGCTGCCCCGCCGCTGCGCCGCGGAGGCCCGGTCTGAAAGGCTTGATGTCGGCAATATCGACGGCTAGCCTCACGGGACGGCATTGGTTGCTGTTTTGGTCAGACGAGGTCATGGAAGCCCCGCATCTTCGATCGGTGGATCAGGCCCTGACCGACGCATCGGCCCGCTATGACTTTGTCCTGGTTCCGGGACTCTACGACAGCGGGCCCGAGCATTGGCAAAGTATCTGGCAGACCCGCTACGGTTTCTGGCTGCGAGTAAGCCAAAGCCGATGGAACAACCCCGATATAGGCCTTTGGATCGATGCCATTCGCCGCCTCCTGGCGGGCCGCCATCGGCCAGCCATTCTCATCGGCCACAGTTTCGGTGCTCTTGCATCCTGTTGCGTGGCAGCCAGCGGCGAGCAGCCTGTGGTCGGCCTGTTGCTGGTAGCGCCGTCCGAGCCGTCCCGTTTCGAGGTGGACGATCATGTGCCCATCACGCGGCTGGGTGTTCCGGCGATTGTCGTGGCAAGTCACAACGACCCGCTGATGCGCTTCCCGCGCGCCGTCGGCTGGAGCAAGTTGTGGCACGCCGACATCGCCGACCTGGGGGAAGCCGGCCACATCAATGCCGAATCCGGCTTCGGTGCGTGGACCTACGGCCTGGAATTGCTGTGCGGCCTGGTTGCCAGGATCGATCTGGACCTTCGCTCGCGGACAGTATCGATCTAGAGCAGAATCTGTTCATTCTGGCTTGTAGCCGGCGGCGGTGAAGTGGTTTGCGCACTCGGTTGTGGTGAACGCCGAGGGTACGTTGCGTATGGCGTTCCAGAGCGCGTCCATGGTGCATGCTGCGGCCTTGCGCAGGGATGCCTTGAACTTGGCAGCGATAGAAGGGCCGCGGGGCTCCGCTTACCGGTGAACGCCGCAATGGCGAGATCAAACACCGCAGTGAGGTCGTCGGCATCTTCCCCAACGAAGACGCCGTCGTCCGCCTCATCGGCGCGTTGCTGCTCGAACAGAACGATGAGTGGACGGAGCTTGCCAAGGTTCCATCGGCAAAGCCGATGGGATGCCAGCGGCATGGGGTTCAGCATGCCCGCTGCATGACGCTGGAAACCATCGCCCCGCTCAGTGATAATCCCCGTCAGTTTGCCAGCTTTGGCGGCCTGACCGGGCGGCTCAACCACCCGCGAGCACCGCTCCAACCCAACGCCCGGGGACACGATCGTGAGTTTGCGCTTCAGATATGCGACAACCCTGCCGCAATAACTAGTCACCCTAAGGATCGCTCGGCCAAAGAATAGCAGGGGTCAGACCGGCTGCTGCGCCCGGCGACGTTCCAGCGATTGCAGATTTTGGGCCGATCCCCCGCGCCGCAAATGTGCTTTCAGCGCCGCTCAACGCCCCTTTGGCGTGACACCCGCTCCACCAAACGGCCTGCGCAGCGTTTCCGGCATAAACAAGAAAAAGGCGATGCCGGCGATCGCGGCGCAAATTCCCATGGTCACGAACGCGGCGTTATAATCGAAATGATCGACAATCAGCCCAACGGCGAGTCCGCTTAACGATCCACCGATCCCCTGCACGGTGATGACGGCGCCCAGTGCCATGTTGTAGCGCCCGGTGCCTTGTGTGATGTCAGCCACCAAAAGCGGCAACAACGTGATGAAGATGCCTGCCCCGACACCATCCAGTACTTGCACGCCGAGCAACCACAGGGCGTCGTCTGAAAACGTATAAAGCACCGCCCGGATCGGCAGCACGGCGAAGGCCACCAGAAACAAAGGTTTCCGCCCCCAACTATCCGCCATCCATCCGACCAGCATGGCCATCGGCACCATCACAACCTGGGCTACGATGATGCAAGCTGACGTCAGCGCCGTTGCCATGTCGGGATGGGCGATCGCGAGCTTTTGACAAGCCAGCGCCAGCAACGGCGCGTTGGCGAACTGAAATAGCAACGAGCAACCCGCGAAAACCCCCAGCGCGCGCATTTTCGCGAGCGACAACAATCTCGCGGGCCTGAATATCACCTCAGCCGAGGCGTCCGCTCCGGGAAGCGGATCGGCGCCTCGGGCACGAGAATGATCGATTGCATCAGCCGGAATGGTCAGAACTGCGGCGATGACCATGGCGCCGAAGACTGGCACCAAAAGAAACACGCCACGCTGCGAGAAGTAGTACCCGACCCCGGCCGTGACGATCGCGATCGAGACGTTACCGGCGTGGTCAAAGGCGGCATTCCGCCCTGTACGCCTTGCCAATGTCTCGCGTGTATAAAGGCCCAATGTGATGGCCGCGATGACGGGACCGAATACGTCCCCGACGACCGCCATGATTGTGTGGGCGAACAGAACAGGCCAAAACGATGGCGTCAGAAAGATCACCGCCGCACCCATCGCCAATACGGTGGTAGCGACGACGACGACGGCTCGTTTGGCTCGTGTGGCGTCAATCAGCATGCCGATCGGTACTTGCATGGTCAGGCCAACCAGTCCGCCTATAGTCGTCACGAGGCCTACGTACGACTTGCTCCAATGCTGCTGGGTGACCAGGAATACGACCAGGTAGGGTCCCAGCGCGCCCTGCATGTCGGATAGCAGGAAGTTGACGGCGTCGAGGGAAATAGGCTGGAACCCCTTGCGGATAGCGCGTTTGTTCGGCCGATCGGCATCCGGCCGAGATATTTCATCGACTGCCGGTAACGCTGCTCGTGTGCCCTGTGATGTCCCCATTGAGACAGGTTCCTTATGGCTCCTGACTTCTCGGACGCTCGGAATGGTCGATCCAATGTGTCGTGGCGATCTCTGCCCTCAGGGTCTCGGCACGACGCTGTTTCATCATCTCTCGGATGGCGGCATAGCGTTCCGCCCTGGGCGTGAGCGGCATGACATCCTCATGATCCTTGTTCGCGATCATATCACGATCTGGAAGCAGCGTGGCGGCGATGATCCCGCGTATCTTGTCAGCCACACCATCCAAGGGGACATGCATGGTCCCCGCCGGACGCGGTGCGGCTGAACTCCGCCGCCCGGCCACTCCCGCCAGCATCGGAGATCAGCTATTAACCGGCAGGGCTCTCACAATGATCGAGGGACCAGAGGGGAGCAGGTCACTGGTTGTGCAGTCGCTGGGCGAGACGGCGGAGCTGAAGCGGGTGATAATGGAGCAGCATGGTGGGTTTGCGCGGCTGAGGGGGGCGGAGGCTCGCCCGTCGATCAAACCGAGCGGCATGGAGAAGGGAACCGAGGCGAAGCCTGCCAGCAACCGCTCCAGGCGCCGCGTCCACCGCAAGGTAACACGGCAGCTTGTGCCGGCGACAGAGGTGCTGCGTGTGGCGGCGTCGGCAGGCTTGCCATACATAGGTGTCGCCCTGATGTCTGACCGATGGCGGCGGGCGGTGCGCTTTTCCATGCTGCATCGATGTCAAGGGCTGCGGCCTGCTACGCATCGACCATGGTGCGTGACATGACCAGGCGACGGCCGCCCATGCCGGAGGATGCGGCAGCGGGCCAGGCAGCATCCGAAATCTTCAGCAGCCGTCTCGGCTTGCGCCTGACGCCGCAAGGGCATCTTGGCTGTGAAGCTGCTGGCGGCGCGCCCGATATGGACGCGGCCGCGGCAGCGCGGATTGGCGGAGCGTTCGCCGGCGGCAGCGGACAGGGGCTGCTGCGGCTCGGCGCGGGCGAGGTGGGGCAGGCCCTGCCGCCGATGTTCGTGTGGTGGCGTGGCTTTGCCAGCCGCTACGTGGCGGCGCTGTGCCTGCACGGTGGCGGCACGGAAGTGGAGGCAGCAGCGTCCGTTGTCGTGCCCGAGGTCCCGCCGCCGAGTGAAGGTGAACTTGTTTCGCTGGTGCTGACGGCACCCATGATGGCGGGCGCCGAATACCTGACACCGGACGTGCTCCGCGCCCTGTGGGCCGAGTTGGGGCAGGCGGTGGCGGCCTCCCTCGCGACGGCCGGCTCCGGTCTGCAGAACTTCCTGAAAGGGCTGAATCCGGCCTGGAACCTGGTTGGCCGCGTGCATTTCAATCTGGCGGAGAACCGTCGCGATCCGGACGCACCGTTCGCCTTCATGGCGACCTACACCACGCAGCTGTCGGCGCAGGCCCGCGCGCAGCACCTGCCGCTCGGCCAGGCGCTGCGCGAGTATGCCGGGGCGGTGAACCGCAGCAAGCTGTTGTCGCTTCTGCTTTCGGTACAGCGCGCCGCCGAGCGATGTGCCTGGCTGCGACCGATGATCGATGCCGGCGAAATTTTTCACCCGCTGCGCTGGAGTCCGCCGGAAGCGTCGCGCTTCCTGGCAAGTGCCGCCGAGTTGGAAAGTGCCGGCGTGGTCGTGCGCATGCCCGCCACCTGGCGAGCCAGTCGCCCCGCACGCCCGCAGGTGACGGCGACGGTCGGTACGCGCGAGCCCGCGAAGCTCGGACTGGACGGGCTGCTGGATTTCAACGTGGAGATGACGCTCGACGGCGACCCTCTGAGCGAACAAGAGATCCGGACGCTACTCGCCGGCACCGAGGGGCTGGTGCTGCTGCGTGGTCAATGGGTCGAGGTGGACCACGAACGGCTGGAACGCACGCTGCGGCAGTTCCGGGCGGCGGAGGAACTGGCACGCGCACAGGGGCTGCCGTTCACCGAGGCGATGCGGCTGCTGGCCGGCGTCGCCGACACAGACGACGCGACTGATGCCGAAGCGGCTGAGTGGTCGCGTGTGACCGCAGGGCCGTGGCTCGCGCAGACCCTGAAGGCGCTGCGTACCCCGGATGGCAGCGGCGCCGACCCGGGCCCGGCGCTGCACGGCACGTTGCGGCCCTATCAGAAGGCCGGCGTGCAGTGGTTGCATCTGCTGTCCGGGCTTGGGCTCGGCGCGTGCCTGGCCGACGACATGGGGCTCGGCAAGACCATCCAGGTCCTGGCGCTGCTGCTGGTGCAGCGCCAGCGCGGCGGCGGCGCCAGGCTGCCGCCCTGCCTGCTGGTGGCGCCGGCCTCGCTGCTCGCCAACTGGACTGCCGAGATCGAACGCTTCGCCCCCGGGATCGACGCGAAGATCGTGCATCCATCGGCGATGACGGCTGACCAGATGAAAACGTTCACGTCGGCGGATGCGGAAAGACTCGATCTGGCGATCACCAGCTATGGCACACTGCTACGCATGAAAGTGCTGTCCGAGATCGCCTGGCGGCTGGTGATCCTGGATGAAGCGCAGGCGATCAAGAACCCGAGCGCCAAGCAGACCAGGGCGGCCAAGGCGCTGAAGGCGCGGGCGCGGATCGCGTTGACCGGCACGCCGGTCGAAAACAGCCTCGGCGATCTGTGGTCGATCTTCGATGTCATCAATCCCGGGCTGCTGGGAGGAGCAAAGCAGTTCACGGCCTTCACGAAAGGGCTGGCCGAACGGGCCGAGAACCCGTACGGGCCGCTGCGCGAGCTGGTGCGCCCCTACATCCTGCGGCGCATGAAGACCGACCGCTCCGTCATCGCCGACCTGCCCGACAAAACCGAGGTCCGCGCGCATTGCCATCTCAGCCGCAAGCAGGCGGCGCTGTATGCGCAGGCCGTCGAAGATTTGCAGCACGGCCTGGAGGAAGCCGAAGGCATCCAGCGCAAGGGCGTGGTGCTGGCCATGCTGATGCGGCTCAAGCAGATCTGCAACCATCCTTCCCAGTGGCTGAACGACGGCTCCTGGGCGGAAGCCGACAGCGGCAAGCTGGCGCGTCTGCGCGAGATCGCCGAGGTGGTGGCATCGCGGCAGGAGAAGATGCTGGT
Source organism: uncultured Acetobacteraceae bacterium (assembly GCA_903839965.1). Taxonomy (GTDB): domain Bacteria; phylum Pseudomonadota; class Alphaproteobacteria; order Acetobacterales; family Acetobacteraceae; genus Rhodovastum. The sequence continues at coordinate 15,523 of CAIMEK010000309.1, forward strand.
GTTCACCCAGTTCCGCGAGGCCACCGCGCCGCTGGCCGCCTTCCTTGGAGGCATCTTCGGGCGATCGGGATTGGTGCTGCATGGCGCGACCGCGGTGAAACAACGCAAACTTCTGGTGCAGCGGTTCCAGGACGACGAGTCGGTGCCGTTCTTCGTGCTGTCGTTGAAGGCCGGCGGCGTGGGGCTGACGCTGACGGCGGCATCGCATGTCGTGCATTTCGATCGCTGGTGGAATCCGGCGGTGGAAAACCAGGCCACCGACCGGGCTTTCCGCATCGGCCAGAAGAAGAACGTACTGGTGCACAAATTCGTCTGCCGTGGCACGATCGAGGATAGAATCGATGCCATGCTCGAATCCAAGCAGGGAATGTCTGATGCGTTGCTGGCGGGTGCCGGGGAGGTCAGTCTGACCGAAATGACCGATGCGGCATTGTTGCGCCTGGTTGCTCTCGACCTGAGCGCCGCCATGAAGGACTGAAAGCCATGTTCAGCTATTACGGCGGATGGGCGCCATACGTATCCGCGGCCGAGCGTCGCCGGAAGGCTGAGCGCGCGATGGAGAAGCGGCGCAAGGCGGGTCATCCGGTAGCGCCGGTGAAGATTGCGGGGCGTGCGATTGTCACCACGTTCTGGGGCCAGGCGTGGTGCGACAACATGGCAAGCTACCACGACTACGAGAACCGCCTGCCGCGCGGGCGCACCTATGTACGCAATGGCTCGGTGGTCGATCTGCAGATTGCGCCGGGACGGGTCACGGCGGCGGTCAGCGGGTCGGAACTCTATGATGTCACGGTCACCATCAAGGAGACGCCGAAGACGCAATGGACGGAAAATCTCTTCCGGCAGGAGCTGCAAATCTCAATTTCTCATACACTGGTGGCCGGCAGCAAGTCGGATAGGGGCAGTCAGATCGCCGGGTTTATCACTTACTGGATGGTGGCGGATGAAGTACAACTCC
>CAIMEK010000310.1 GCA_903839965.1 uncultured Acetobacteraceae bacterium
CTGGCAACCCGGTCGCCCTCCTCGAATGCCACCTCCACCACCCGCAGACCGCCTATCTCGAAGCCGACCACCAACTCCTGCCAGGCCACCACCGAACCGTCGCCGATGACGGGACGCGCCAGCAGCAACTCCGTCGCCGGCGTCAGGACCACGGTCAGTGCGGGCGGCGCCAGCCGTGGGGCCGCGGGGGTGGGCGTGGGGGACGAGACTGCGCGGAACCCCAGAATGGCGCCCGCCACGGCGATGGCAGCGACACCGGCCAGCGCGGCGATCCTCAGGCCGCGGCGCGACGCGCGGGACATCCCGGGCGGTGCCAACGCGACGTGCTGCGGCAGGTTGTGGTCAGGCATGACGACCTCGGGGCGGACGGATTTGCTTATTGACCTGGCGGTCAACACAGGTCGAATATATGATGCTGTTGACCATATGGTCAATGACAAACGAAGGTGACGGATGACAGGGATGCCCGCGACCGACGACGCGGCGGCCGGACAGATGCAGGAGCAGCGGGGCGCCGACCCGGAGACGCGCCGGCGTCTGGCCCCGGCGGAGCGCACGCCACAGATCCTGGAAGCGGCGCTGGAGGAGTTCGCCGAGCGCGGGTATGCGGGCGCCCGGATGGCCGCGGTGGCGGCGCGCGCCGGGATCGCCAAAGGTCTGATCTATCATTATTTCCCATCGAAGGCCGCGTTGCTCCAGGCGACCGTGCGCGCCTGCACCCAACCCGCCTTCGAAGAGCTCGAACAGGCGGAACGGCGCGTTGCCGGGATGAGCGGATCGGCGCGCGACCTGCTCGCGGCGCTGATCGAGGTCGCCTACGCCAGGGTGCGCAAGGAGGGGCGGGAGCGGCACCTGCTCAGGCTCATCGTGACGGAGGCCGAACACTTCCCCGAGTTGGCCCGTTTCTACCGGGAGGAGGTGCTCTCGCGAGCGACCGCCGTTGTGCGCGCCGTGTTGCGCGCCGGGGTGGCATCGGGCGAGTTTGCGCCGGAAGCCGTCGAAACCCCGGGGCTGGCCGAGGTGATCATGGCCCCGGCCATGATGGCCTCGGTCTGGCGGATGATCCTGGGTGAGGCAGACGCGCCGGCACTGGAGCGGATGCAGGCTGCGCATCTGGATCTGCTGCTCAAGGGGCTGGCGGCCAGCTGCAAGCCCTGACGTTCCCTGCCCGGTGCATAGGCCAGAACGAGCCGCCGTCGACGATCCGGTTGTGCGCCGTGCATCCGCGAGTCGCCGGCCGCCAGCCACAGCACCATGCCGGCGATATCCGGCGCACGCAGCTTTCTCGGGCCTCCGCCGGATCTACGCTTCCATGCCCGCGCACCATCCGCTGGACCATGCCCATTGAAAGTTGTAGCCGCCCAGCCAGCCTGTCACGTCAACGGCCTCGCCGACGATGAACAGTCCGGGAACCTGCCTGGCCTGCAGGCTGCGCGACGAGAGGCAGTTCGTGTCAACCCCGCCGACCGTCACCTCCGCCTTGGCATATCCCTCGGTGCCCTCCGGCCGCAGTTCCCATGCCTTCAGCCGGCCTTCCAGCACGTGCAGGGCACGATCGGGGATGTCCGCCAACCTGCCAGCTCCCGGCATCCATCGATCGGCCAGTTGCTGAGCCAGCCGCTGGGGCAGCATTTCACCCAATGCAGTGCTCAGGGCCAGCCTGGGCCTTGCCCGCTTGCGTGCGGCCAACGTACCCGCCGGGCTGCCGGGCAACAGGTCCAGCGTGATGGCCATTCCGGCGCGCCAGAACGATGAGACCTGAAGGATCGCCGGACCGGACAGGCCGCGATGCGTGAACAGCATCGCCTCCCGGAAAACAGCGCGGCCGCATCGCGCCACCACCTCCACCGACACACCGGACAGACCGCGCATCAACGCCAGCGCCTCGCCGGCGAAGGTCAGCGGCACCAGGCCGGGCGAGATCTCCGTCAGGGCCAGGCCAAACCGGCGTGCCGCATCGTGCGCAAATCCGGTGGCACCCATCTTCGCAATCGACAGGCCGCCGGTTGCCAACACCACGGCCGGCGCCGTCACATCTCCCTGTCCCGTGTGCACGGTGAACTCATCCGCCCTCTGCAGCTCTGTCACTTGCTGGCCGAGGCGAAGTTCCACACCCGCCGCCGTGCACTCGTCCAACAGCATCGCCATGATCGCGCGTGCCGAGCCGTCGCAGAACAGCTGGCCGAGCGTCTTTTCGTGCCAGGGGATATGGTGGCGATCGACAAGCGCAATGAAGTCATGCTGCGTGTAGCGGGCCAGGGCCGATTTGCAGAAATGCGGATTGGCCGAAAGGAAGCGATCAGGCGCGACCTGGAGGTTGGTGAAGTTGCAGCGCCCGCCTCCCGAAATCAGCACCTTCTTGCCGGCCGCCTCGGCATGGTCCAGCAGCAGCACCCGTCGCCCGCGCCGCCCGGCCGTCATCGCGCACATCAGCCCGGCGGCGCCCGCGCCGATCACGACCACGTCGAACATCATGCCTTCAGGCAGGCCTGGCCTGGCTGTCCGCGAGGCCCTTGCCCATCATCAGACGCAGAATACCCGGCCGGTCGCTGAATTCCTTCATCGTCCGATACGGGACCTCCGTAACCTCGGCGATATAATTCAGCTTTTCGGCGACATTGAGGACGCTGAACTTCCGCGAAGTCCGCCGCCGCTCGAACAACGCCGCCACCGCCTGGATCGTCTGTGGGGCAACGATGGCCAGGACCTTGCGGTGTTCGGGCGTGATCTCGCCGATGGTCAGGCTACGCGCCGCCATGGTGTAGACGGGCTGACTGCTTTCCTCGGGAGGCGTCGTGGTCAATTCGTCGGCGCGAAAATCCGCCTCCACGCCGTTGGGCTGCGCGATATAGACCCTGTCGCCGTCGCACTCCAGGACGATGCCGCTGCGCGAAAGGGTCTTGTGGTAGACGGTCTGGCCGATCGCAAACATGCGCTCACCCTTTTCGTTCGAGGCGGTCATGCCGGCCAATCGAGCGGCAAGATGACGGTCGTCGAAATCCCGCTCGCTGGTGTCAGGCCGCGGCCCGCAGGGCCGGGCGTTGCGCCCGGGACGCGGTTTTGCCGGAAATTGCAGAACTGGCCAAGGCTCCTTCGTCACGGCGGATGCCGATGACAGGGATTTCAACCCGACCGATGCGCTTGATGCCCGAAGCGGAGACGGCCATCACCTCGCCTTCTGCCCCTACCGGGGCCGCCTCGGCGCCGCAATCGAGCGTCAGGGCGGCATGGGCCCGAAGATGCATGTCGGTGCCATGAACCGGAATGACGAAGCGTGGGCGCGCGTGCCGATGCATGCTGGCAAGCTCGGCGCGCCCGGCATGTCCGGAGACGTGCACGGGCAGCCCGGCCGACGCGTCGGCGTGGGTCAGCACTTCCACGCCGCGCGCACGCAGCGGCTCGAGGGCGCGCTCTACCGCCCCCTCGTTGCCGGGAATGACGCTGGCCGACATGATGACGGTGTCGCCCAGCCCAAGCTCGGGAAGCCGCCAGTCGTTGCCTCGGGCGAGGCGGAACAGTGCCGCGTTTTCCTCGCCCTGGGTGCCGGTGCACACCAGCGCCATCTCGCGATGGTCGAGACCGCGAAGATGCGAGGGCTCCGCCAGCACGTCCTGCGCATCGAAAATGCCGAGGCTCTCGGCGGTCGCCGCATGGGCTCGCAGCGAGCGACCGGCCAGAGCGACCTGGCGACCGGATCGGGCCGCGGCATCGCAGGCGGAACTCATCCGGGCCACGTTCGTGCCGAAGCAGCAGACCACCATGGTACCCGGACGGTTGGCGAACAACCGCCTGAGCGATTCCCGGACCAGCGCTTCCGAAGTGATCGGCAGGTCGCGTTGCGCGTTGGTGCTGTCGCAGACCATGGCGAGCAGACCGGCGTCGCCGAACGCCCTGATCGTGTCGATATCGGTCGGCCGGCTGATGAGCGGCTCGGGATCGAGCTTGAAGTCGCCGGTATGCAGCACCGTGCCGGCCGGGGTGGAAATGGCGAGGGCGACGGCCTCCGGAACCGAGTGCGTCAGCCGGATGGAACGCACGGCCATGGTGCCGATGCGGAATGCGCCGCCGACCGGGAACGTCCGGATCTCGGCCTCGTCAAGCGTGCCGACCTCATCGAGACGGCGCGAGATTGCCGCCGCGGCGAACGGCGTCGCCCAGATCGGGCAGGTGATGTGGCGGGGGAAGACGTGCTGAATAGCCCCGATATGGTCCTCGTGGGCGTGCGTTACGATCAAGGCGTCAATGCGGCCGACGACGCGCCGCAGGGTTTCGGGGTCGGGAATGAAGGCATCCACGCCGGTGGTGTCGCTGTCGGGGAAGGCGATGCCTGCATCGACCAGGATCCAGCGGCCATCATGGCCATAGACCGTCCAGTTCATGCCGATGCGACCGAGGCCGCCAACGGGCACGACGACGATCTCGGACGCCCGCGGAAGCGGGAGCCGATGCAAGTGTCGCAGTGGGGGGTGGAGGAGCGGGGAATACCCCGAGGAGTGATCCGGCGAGCCTTCCTGGGCTTTGCCGGTCGCGCCCACCAACTGGGCGCGCGATTTCATTAAGTCCATCTGCGGCGTGACATAGGCGGCCAACAGATGGCTATCAAGCTAATATTTCCGTGGCATCCGTGCCATGTCCCCCGCGCGCGCCTGCAACGGGCTGAGGCAAACGGTTGCGACGTGCGGGAATCAACGGGTCGCGCACCCCAACGATCAGGCGCGGCAAGTCATCTCGTCACCGCGGCGAAGGGGCATCCCGGCCGCAAGCGATCAGGTGCAGCACGAGCTCGCGCCGATGCGGCACGTTGCGGTGCTCCCACAGGTAGATGCCTTGCCAGGTGCCCAGCACAGGCTGTCCCCGCTCCACCGGAATGGAAAGCTGGCTCTGCGTAAGCGCGGCGCGAATATGGGCCGGCATGTCGTCCGGCCCCTCTTCCTGGTGCAGGTAGCGACCGGGTGCTTCGGGGGCGAGCCGAGAGAAGAATGTCTCCAGGTCGGCGCGGACATCCGGGTCGGCGTTCTCTTGAACCAGCAGCGAGGCCGACGTGTGGCGGCACCACAAGGTCAGCAGGCCGGTCGCGTGGCAATGCGCGGCGACGAAGCGGCGCACGACGTCTGTGATCTCGACCAGGCCTCGCCCGATTGTGTCGATGGCCACGGTCTCTATCGCCTGCAGCATGGCGTGGGCTCCCTCGACAGGTTCACGTTGGCAGTTCCGCCTCCATGGCGGATGAACGCGCCAGCGCGTGGCTGCACCAGTCCGCCGCGGGCCGGAGGCACGTTCGGGTGAAGCTGTTCCGCCTTGTGTTCATTCTGCTGTGCGGTCTGTCCGGGCCACCGGCGGTGGCCGCCGCGGCGGTCCTGGTGGTGACGGCAGGCGGTACGACGCGCCAGTTCACCAGCGACGAATTGCCTTCTCCCGATCGCGGCGCCGTCCCTTACGCTCCGGTGGCCCGGTTAAGACAGCCGCCGCAGCCAGCGCCGTACATGGAGGGGTCCATTTCACAACTCCCCATGCCGCACCGAAGCCGCGGGTCGGGTGAGGCTCTGCCGCCTTGCACGGCTGGCGCGGAGAGTACGCGCGGCGCCTCGCTGCCGCAGGTCGGGCAAGGCTGTGGCAGCGCATACTCCACAAGCGGCCTGTTCAAGGCGAACGAGCCGCACTGAGAACAATCATAGGTATAGGTCGGCACGCCTGATCCTCCACCGGGCTCGCAGGAACGCTTTACCACAGATTTGTGATCGCTCCAGGGGGCGAAAAAAGCCCTGACGTCCGATCTCGACATGAGTGGGGCGAAGCGCTCATCCCCTTGGGTTGAGGCCAGAGCTACCGCCACGGATTGTCGCCCGCTATTTGGAGCCGGGTGCGGGAGCAATGGTCGAACTGAACGACGGAAGATCGCTGCCGTCCAGGACTCCCCGGTCTTGGCCGCCGACCAGCCCCAGCGTGTAGGCGACCCCGATGGCCAAGGCTGCGGCCAACAGCAAGCCGACGAGGCGCACGGCTTGCGTCCGGTCCGGGATAGACGGCGACATGAACGAGGCCCGGGTCAGGGGAGGACGAGTGCTGTCCGATCGCGTCGGCAGCAGGGCGACCAACTGCGTGGCGATGGGCATCGCGTCGGAGCCGACAAATATGCTTTTCGGCATCGCGACCAGGGTGCGGGCGAGGCTGCTGATCGCTTCCGGTTTTGGCAAGCCCGCGAGCCGCTTTGCCTCCCCCCAGGGATCGTTGCCAGTCCGGGCAAACACCGAGACCAGACTTAGCGTCGTGCCGTTCGGCTCCTCGCCGACGGCCGCGTAAAGGAAGGCGTTCAACGCAGAGTTCTGCAGGTCGAACACACCGGAAGCTGACATTTTTTCGATTCCAAGGACGTGGTCGCGCGGCAGCGAACGGTCATCCACTCGCAGCAGGAGTGGACGCCGTTCGCCAATGCCTCAGTAATCCGTGTCGCCCTGTCGGCCGCTTGCGGCAGCACTGCTTTCGGCCGGACGTTCCGCCACCATAGCCTCGGTGGTGATCAGCAGGCCGGCCACCGACGCTGCATGTTGCAACGCGACGCGCACCACCTTGGTCGGATCGATGATGCCGCTCTTCACCAGGTCCTTGAACTCGCCGTTCTGCGCGTCGAAGCCCCAGTTGTACTCGTCGCGGTCGAGCACCTTGCCGGAGATCACCGCACCGTCCTCGCCGGCGTTCTCGGCGATCTGGCGCAGTGGTTTCTGAACCGCCTTGCGCACGATCTCGATGCCGAAGCGCTGGTCGTCGTTGTCGGCCTTCAGCTTGGCGAGGATCAGGCCGGCGCGTGCCAACGCCACGCCGCCGCCGGGCACAACACCCTCCTCAACCGCGGCGCGGGTCGCATGCAGCGCGTCGTCGACGCGGTCCTTGCGCTCCTTCACCTCGACCTCGGTGGCCCCGCCGACGCGGATCACCGCGACGCCGCCGGCCAGCTTGGCCAGCCGCTCCTGCAGCTTCTCGCGGTCGTAGTCCGAGGTGGTCTCCTCGACCTGCGCGCGGATCTGGGTGCAGCGCGCCACGATGGCGGCCTTCTTGCCGGCGCCTTCGACGATGGTGGTGTTCTCCTTCTCGATCACCACCTTCTTCGCCTTGCCGAGCATGTCGAGCGTCACGGTCTCGAGCTTGATCCCCAGATCTTCGGACACCACTTGGCCCGCAGTCAGCAC
>CAIMEK010000311.1 GCA_903839965.1 uncultured Acetobacteraceae bacterium
AGTACGCGCTGTCGTGCGAACTGTCCTTCGTGCCGCTGATCGACGTCTACACGCCGAACGTGAAGAACTACACGCCCAACCTGTTGGGCAAGCCGCGCTTCAACGAGGTCTGGCTCGAGGCCTGATGCCCATCCGCACCGTGCAGGGAAGCCATCCATGAAGATCGATCGGGTCGAAGACCTGCATGGTGCGGCCGGCTGGCGCACCACGTCCTACCTGAAGATCGCCACCAGCGACGGCATCGTCGGCTGGTCCGAATACAGCGAGGATGTCGGCAATCTCGGGCTGACCGCCACGCTGCGGGCGCTGGGGGAGCGGCTGATCGGGCTCGACCCGCTGCGCATCGAGTCGATCCTGGCGCTGCTCTATACCCACAGCGTGCCGGCCTGGTCGGGCATCAACCAGCAGGCGCTGGCGGCGATCGGCAACGCCTTGCTGGACATCAAGGGCAAGGCCCTCGGCGTGCCCGTGCACGCGCTGCTGGGGGGCGCGCTGCGCGACCGGCTGCCGATCTACTGGTCGCATTGCGGCAGCTACCGCGTGCGCAACGCCGCCGTGATGGGCGTGCCGCCGGTGGAAACCTACGAGGACCTGCACCGGCTTGGCGAGGAAGTGCGCCGGCGCGGCTTCAAGGGGCTGAAGACCAACATCATGATGCTGCAGGACGGCAAGCTGACCGGCTTCCGCCCCGGCTTCGGCGGCACCCCCGGCTTTCCCGCGCTCAACCCACGCCCGGACGTGTTGCAATCGCTGCGGCGCCAGTTGGAAGCGCTGCGGGCCGGCACCGGGCCGGACATTGACATCATGCTGGATGCCAATTTCCACTTCCGGACGGAAGGCTACCTCGAACTCATCCGCGCCATCGAGCCTTACCATCTGGCCTGGCTGGAACTCGATCTCTACGATCCGGGCAGCCTGGCGCTGCTGCGGCGGGAGGCGCACTTTCCGATCGCCAGCGGCGAATCGCTGTTCACCCGCCGCGGCTACCGGCCGTTCCTCGACGCCTACGCCATGGACGTGGCGATCGTGGACGTGATCTGGAACGGCTTCATCGAGGGAATGAAGATCGCCGCGATGTGCGACGCCTATGAGGTGAACGTGGCGCCGCACAACTTCTACGGCCACCTCGCCGACCACATCAGCGCCAACTTCGCCGCGGTCACGCCGAACTTCCGCGTGCTCGAGATCGACATCGACGACGTGCCGTGGAAGGGCGAGTTCGTCACCCACCAACCCGAATTCGAGAACGGCGAACTGGTGGTGCCGAGCCGGCCGGGATGGGGCACCGATGTCGACGAGGCGGCGGTGCGTCGGCATCCGGCGTCGCGCTGAACCTGGGGTCGACGGGGCGTGGGTGAGATGACCGGCGCTGCCGTTCCGCTGCTCGATGTGCGGGACCTCAGCGTGTGGTTTGCCAGCGGCTCCGGCGAGACGCAGGTGACGCGCGAGGTATCGTTCTCGGTGGCGCCGGGGGAAACGGTTGGGCTGGTGGGCGAGAGCGGCTGCGGCAAGACCGTCACCGGGCTGGCGCTGATGGGGCTGCTGCCGCCGCGGCGCAGCCGGATCGGCGGGCGCATCCTGCTCGACGGCGAAGACCTCACCCTGCTGCCGGCGCGCGACATGCGCCGCTTGCGCGGGCGGCGGATCAGCATGATCTTCCAGGAGCCGATGAGCGCGCTCGATCCGGTGTTCACCATCGGGCGGCAGATCAGCGAGACCCTGCGCTCGCATTTCGACATCAGCCCGGCGGAGGCGCGCAACCGCGCCATCGAGGCGTTGACGCGGGTCGGCATTCCCGAGCCCGCGCTGCGTTACGACGCCTTTCCGCACCAGCTTTCCGGCGGCATGCGCCAGCGCGCGATGATCGCCATCGCCATCGTCTGCGAGCCGCGCATTCTGATCGCCGACGAGCCGACCACGGCGCTGGACGTGACGGTGCAGGCGCAGATCGTCGACGTGCTGGGGGATTTGTGCGCGCGGCTTGGCATGGCGATGCTGTTCATTACCCATGACCTCGGCCTGGTGGCGCAGACCTGCACGCGGCTGCTGACGATGTATGCCGGCGAGGTGGTGGAGCAAGGCGCGATCGACGATGTGCTGGTGCGGCCGCGGCATCCCTACAGTTCCAGCCTGCTGCTTTCGTTGCCCGCGCTGAGCGCGCGCAAGGTGCGGCTGCCCGCCATTCCGGGCCGGGTGCCGACGCAGGCGGAGATGCCCGCCGGTTGCCGCTTCGGGCCGCGCTGCACGCATGCGCGGCCGCCCTGCGGCGACGTGCAGCACCTGGCGCCCGTGGGTGCCGGCGCGCGGGTGCGCTGTTGCCGCTCGGCCGAGATCGTGCTGCCCGGCGTGCTGAAGAGAGCGGTGGCATGACCCAGGGGCCGCTGCTGTCCGTGCAGGATGTCGGCATCCATTTCCAGCTTTCGCGTCGGCAGGTGCTGCGCGCGGTGGACGGCGTCAGCCTGGACGTGCAGCGCGGCGAGACGTTCGGCATCATCGGCGAGTCCGGCTGCGGCAAGACCACGCTGGGGCGCGCGCTGGTGTGCCTGGAGCGGCCGGCGAAAGGGCGCATCCTGCACGACGGCGTCGATCCCACCACGCTGTCGGCGAAGCAGTTGCGGCGGCACCGCAGCCAGTACCAGATCGTGTTCCAGGACCCCAACGCCGCGCTCGATCCGCGCATGACCATCCTCCGTTCGGTGCGCGAGCCGCTCGATGCGGTCGGGACACTGCCGCCGGCCGAACGGCACGACATCGCCGTGGGGCTGATGGAGCGGGTCGGGCTGGCACCGGACTTCGCGCGCCGCTACCCGCACGAACTCTCCGGCGGACAGAAGCAGCGCGTCTGCATCGCCCGCGTGCTGACGCTGCACCCCTGCGTCATCGTTTGCGACGAGGCGGTGTCGGCGCTCGATGTTTCGATCCAGGCCGACATCCTCAACCTGCTGGCCGAGCTGCAGGAAGAGCGCGGCCTGACCTACGTGTTCATCACCCACAACCTCAGCGTGGTCGCGCATGTCAGCGACCGCATCGCGGTGATGTATCTCGGCCGCCTGGTGGAGCTTGGCGATACCGAGGCGCTGCTGGCGCGCCCGCTGCATCCCTATACCGAGGCGCTGCTGTCGGCCGAGCCGGCCGCGCTGCCGTCGCACATGCGCGACAACCGCCGCATTCTGCTCAGCGGCGACCTGCCCAGCCCGGTGTCGCCGCCTTCGGGGTGCCGCTTTCGCACGCGCTGCCACTTCGCCGCTGCGGTGTGCGCCGAACAGGTGCCGGACTGGCAAGAGATCGAGGACCGGCACTGGGTCGCCTGCCACTTCGCCGGCAGCGTGACGCAGCTTCCCGCGGGCGCCCGCGCATGAACCGCCATCCGCTGCTGATTGTCGCCATGCGGCTGCTGCAGGTGCTGCCGGTGCTGGTGTTCGCCACCATCGTCATTTTCGGCCTGTTGCAACTGGTGCCCGGCGATCCCGCCGCGGTGATCGCCGGCGAGACCGCGACGGCGCAGCGCATCGCCGATCTTCGCCGCATGCTCGGGCTGGATCAGCCCTGGTGGCTGCAGTACCTGCGCTGGCTGGCCGGCGCATTCCGCGGCGACCTTTCCAACTCGTTGATGACCGGCCAGCCCGTGCTCGGCGAAGTGCTGCGCCGGCTGCCGAACACGCTGCTGATCGTGTCCGGGGCGCTGGTGCTGTCGATCCTCGTGGGCGTGCCGCTGGGCATCATCGCCGCCACCAACGTGGAGACGCGGGTGGACCGGTTCGTCACCAGCGTGGCCTCGCTGGGCGTGGCGGTGCCGAATTTCTGGCTGGCGATGATCCTGGTAGGCGTGTTCGCACTTGGGCTCGGCTGGTTTCCCACCACCGGATCGGCGCCGATCACGCGGGACTTCGCCGGCGCGCTCTCGCATGCCGCGTTGCCCTCGGTGGCGCTGGCCATGGGCGGCATCGCCGAGATCGCCCGGCAGTTGCGCAGCGCGCTGATCGAGGTGCTGTCGTCGCAGTACGTGCGCACGCTGCAGGCGAAAGGGCTGCCGCAGGTGCGCATTCTCTGGCAGCACGGGTTGAAGAACGTGTCGCTGACGCTGCTGACGGTGATCGGGCTGGTGTTCAACCGAACGCTCGGCGCCACCGTGGCGATCGAGGCGGTGTTCGCCATCCCCGGCACCGGCTCGCTGATCGTCAACGCCGCCACCAACAAGGATTTCCCGATCGTGCAGGGGACCGTGTTCATCCTGGTGATCATCGTCATCCTGTGCAATCTCGCCATCGACCTGCTGTATTCGCTGCTCGACCCAAGGGTGAACCGGTCGTGAAGCGGTCGCACCTGCTGCGGTGGCTGCGCGCGGACAAGGGAGCGGCGATCAGCCTGGCCTATCTCGCGGTGCTGCTGTCGCTGTCGGTGCTGGCGCCGGTGGTGTCGCCGCACTCGCCGGTGGAGCAGGGCGCCGACATCCTGGCGCCGCCGGACTGGAGCCACCTGCTCGGCACCGACGACCTCGGCCGCGACGTGTTCAGCCGGTTCATCTACGGCGCGCCGATGACGCTGTATGCCAGCGGGCTGGCGGTTGGCGTCGGCACGCTGGTCGGGCTGCCGTTCGGCGTGATGGCGGGCTATCTGGGCGGCTGGGTGGATGGCCTGATCAGCCGCATCATCGATACGCTGCTGTCGTTCCCCAGCATCATCCTGGCGATTGCGGTGACCGGGGCGCTCGGCATCGGGCTGACCAATGCCATGATCGCGGTGGGGCTGGCCTTTGCGCCGGCGCTGGCGCGGCTGATTCGCGTGCAGACCATCATCGTGAAGACCGAACTTTACGTGGACGCCTCGAAAACGTTCGGCATGGCGCCGTGGCGCGTGGTCTGGCGGCATATCCTGCCGAACGCCATCCAGCCCGTCATCGTGCAGGTCACGCTGCTGTTGGCCACGGCGCTGCTTGCCGAGGCCAGCCTCAGTTTTCTCGGCCTGGGCGTGCAGCCGCCGCAGCCCAGTTGGGGGCAGATGCTGGCGCGGGCCTACGGCTACATGGAAATTGCGCCCGAGCAGATGTACACGCCGGGCTTGGCGATTCTGTGCACCACGCTGGCGTTCAACACGCTCGGTGAATCGCTGCGCACGCTGCTCGACCCCACCCGCCGCCGCAGCGACTGAGGCGGCTGTCCTACAGCCCGGTCGTCGCCCCCGCCGTCAGCCCGCGCACGAAGTGGCGCTGCATGAAGATGAACAGGATCAGCACGGGCACGATCGAGACGACGCCGGCAGCGGTGATGTTGCCCCAGTCGACGCCGTAATCCGTCATGTAGAGGTGCATCCCGACCGGGACGGTGCGCATGGACCCCGACGAGGTCAGCACCAGGGCAAGGATGAATTCGTTCCAGGACTGGACGAAGCTGATGACGGCGACGGTGACCAACCCTGGACTGGCCGAGGGAATGACCACGCGATACAGCGCGCCGAGGCGCGAGGTGCCGTCGATCAGCGCGGCTTCCTCGATCTGGATCGGGATGGAGTGGAAGTAGCCTTGCATGAACCAGATGGCCAGCGGCGCGATGAAGGCGCTGTTGGCGAGGATCAGCACGGCGTAGGTGTCGAGCAGGCCGACGCGGCTGCCGAAGAAATACAGCGGCAGGACGGTGGACAGCTCGCCCATCGCCATGCCGATGAGGATGAGGAACAGCATCGCCGCCTTGCCGCGAAACCTGAAGCGGGAGACCGCGTAGCCGGTGTGGATCGATACGGTGACCACGACGATGACGGTGCACACGGCGACGATGCTGCTGTTCATCAGGTAGCGCAGGAAGCCCGAGGAGAACACGTTGGCGTAGTTCTCCAGCGTCGGCGGCCACGGCAGGAAGGTCGGCGGAACCTGCAGGATCATCGCCTTCGGCTTCAGCGACGTGCTCAGGGTCCACAGGAACGGCAGCAGGAAGGCCGCCCCCGCGATTGCCATTCCGAGCGGCCGGGCCAGGCCCCGGGCCAGCACCCGCGCGGCGACCGACCGGCTCATTTGCCCCCCGTCTCGATGTGGATCAGCTTGTAGTAGATCCAGGCCAGCAGCAGGTCGAGGCTGACCAGGACGAGCGTGATCGCGGATGCCAGCTCGATGTGGTAGTACTGGAAACCTTCCCGGTAGAGCCGCAGGCTGATGACCTCGGTGGCGTTCAGCGGACCCCCGCCGGTCAGGTCGAGCGGCAGCACGATGATGTTGAAGAAGCTGATGGTCAGCGTGACGATGCAGGCGAGCGAAATCGGCCGCAGCATCGGCAGGATGATGTAGCGGATCTTCTGCAGCCGGCTGGCGCCGTCGACCTCGGCGGCCTCCTCGAGCTGCAGCGGAATGGCGGCGAGGCCGGCCAGCATCAGCAGGAGCGAAAACCCGCTCGCCCGCCAGGCGTTGACGAAAATCAGCGTCGGCATCGCCTGCGAGGTGCTGATCAGGGGATTGAATTCGGGAATGCCGATGAGGCTGAGGACATGGTTGATCGGGCTGGCGTCGCCGTTCAGCAGCCATTTCCACATCAGGGCCAGGACCACCTGGTTGGTGATCCAGGGGATCAGCACCAGGGTGCGCAGCACCGCGTTGCCCCAGCTTTGGCGGCGCAGGAACAGCGCCAGCGCCAACCCGAAAACCCAGGTCAGCGCGACGCTGCTCAGCACGAACACCAGCGAGTTGACGACGTCGGCCTGGAACCGCCGGTCCGCGAACAGCCGTTGGAAGTTGGCCAGCCCGACGTAGGAAAGCTGCCGGAAGACCTGCGTCTTCATGACGCTGTAGTCGATGGTGAAGATCATCGGATACAGCGTTACGAACAGCACCAGCAGCAGGCCCGGCGCCATCAGCAGATAGGGGAAGGCATCGAACCTGCTGCGGGGACGCACGCCTTCTCCTTTCATGTACCGGCGCTGCCGCCGCCCACGCAAGGCGGGCGGTGGCAGGCACCGATCGAACGGCTTGGTTCTAGATGGCCTGGTTGTAGGTGGCGACGGCGTTGTCGAGCGCCTTGCGGAGATCGGTCTTCGGCTCGGCGATGATCTGCTGCAGGGGATCGACCAGCGCCTCGTTCAATTGCGTGAACGTCGAGACGTTGATGACGATCTCGCCGCGTTCGGCCATGTAGTCCACCCACCAGCGCAGGTGAGCGGCCTCGGGCGTCTGGAAGAACGGCAGCTTCATGACGCTCTTGCGCGACGGCAGCGTGCCGGCCATCCGCGCGTTGATCTCCTGCGCTTCGGCGCTGATCCAGTATTTGATGTGCTCCCAGGCGGCATCGGG
>CAIMEK010000312.1 GCA_903839965.1 uncultured Acetobacteraceae bacterium
ACAGCACGTAGTCGAACTGCGACGCGGTTTCGCGGGTGGGCTTGGAGACCGCGCCGAGTTCCAGGTTCTCGCGCACTGACATCGCCCCGAAGATCATCCGCCCCTCCGGCGCCTGCACCAGGCCGAGGCGGACGATGCGATGCGATTTCAGGTTGGCGATCGGCGTGTGATCGAAGCTGATGGTGCCGCTGGCGCAGCGATAGATGCCGGAAATGGCGCGCATCAGCGAGGTCTTGCCGACGCCGTTGCTGCCGATGACGGTGACCACGGCGTGTTCGGGAACTTCCAGCGTGACGCCGCGCAGGATTTGCTGGGAGCCCATGCGCACGCCGACGTCGTTGACCTCCAGGATGGCCATGCCGCGCTAGTCCCGCGTGCCGAGATAGCTATCGAGCACCGCCGGATCGCGCTGCACGGTGGCGGGGTCGGCATCGGCGATCTTGGCGCCGGAGGCCAGCACGATGACGCGGTGGCAGATGCTCATCACCAGCGACATGTCGTGCTCGACCAGCAACACGGTGAGGCCGCGGCGCACGAGGTCGCGGATGAACTCGGCCAGCTCGGCGGTTTCGGTGTCGTTCAGGCCGGCCGCCGGTTCGTCGAGGATCAGCAGCTTCGGGCGGGTGGCGAGCGCGCGGGCGATTTCGAGATACTTGCGCCGCCCATAGGAAAGATTGGCCGCCAGCTCGCCGGCCTGCGCGGACAGGTGCACCTGCTCCAGCACCTGACACGTCAGCTCGCTGATCCGGCGCGAGCGCGTGTGCCGGCCGGGGATGAGCGCATGCCATGGCGAATGGCCGAAGGTGCCGAGCGCGCCGATCGAGACGTTGTCGAACACCGTCATGTTGGGAAGGATGCGCAGGTTCTGGAAGGTGCGGCCGATGCCGAGCTGGGCGATGCGGTGCGGCGGCAGGCCGACTAGGCTGCGTCCCTCGAAGCGGATCTGGCCTTCGGTCGGGGGGATGAAGCCGGAGATCAGGTTGAACAGCGTCGTCTTGCCGGCGCCGTTCGGGCCGATCAGGCCGACCAGTTCGTGCGCATCGACGTGGCTGGTGACGGCATCGACGGCGATGAGGCCCTGGAAGCGCCGGGTGAGGTTTTCGAACTCCAGCATGGGCGCGCCGCTCATCGCCAGCCCACCCGCGAGCCGAGCCCGCCGGTCCAGGCTTCGCCGAACTGGCGGCGCAGCAGGTGCAGCGCGGACACTTCGCCCAACAGGCCCTTCGGCAGCAGCAGGATGCTGAAGAACATCACCGAGCCGACGGCGATCATGCGGAAGTCGCCGACGCCGCGCAGCGCCTCGGGCAGGATGATGAGCAGCAGGGTGCCGATGACCGAGCCCGGCAGGCTGCCCAGGCCGCCGACCACCACCATGGCCAGGATGTTGATGGATTCGCCGAACTGGAACTGGTCGGGGCTGATGAAATTCGCCGTATGGGCCAGCAGCGCACCGGCGACGCCGGCGAAGAAGCAGCTGGTGCCGAAGGCGACGATCTTGAGCTGGACGACGTTGAGCCCCATGGCGGCGGCGCACTGGTCGTCCTCGCGCACGGCGCGCAGCGCGTTGCCGAAATAGGAATGGGTCAGCCGCGACAATACCCACAGCGACAGCATCATCGTTGCCGCGACCACCAGGTACTGCTGCATCGGCGTGTGCGGCTCCCAGCCGAACAGGTCGATCGACGGAATGCCGCGGATGCCCATCGGCCCGCGGGTGAAATCGGTCCAGTTAAGCAGCGTCACGAAGATCATCTGGCCGATGCCGAGCGTGGCCACGGCGAAATAGATGCTGACCAGGCGCATGGTGGGCAGCGCCACCAGCGTGCCGATGGCGCCGGCGACCATGCCCGCGGCGGGCAGCGTTGCGAGGAAGGGAAGCCCCATGCGCGTCGACAGGATGGCCGCGGCGTAGGCGCCGATGCCGTAGAAGCCGGCATGGCCGAGCGAGAGCAGGCCCGAGGTGCCGCAGACCAGGTTGAGGCTGGCCGCCAGGATGATGAAGATCAGCGTGTTGGTGGCGATCTGGTAAAGGTAGCCGCCGCCGATGGCGGACAGCGTTGCCGGCACCGCGACGAACACGACGAGCAGCAGCAGGCCCTTGAGGACCGCCGGTGGCAGCACGCTGCGGGCGTCCCGGTCAGGCACGGTCGCGACCGACACCGAACAGGCCCTGCGGGAAGAACACCAGCGTGGCGATCAGGAAGGTGTAGGCCACCAGGTCCTGCCAGCCCGAGGCGAGGAATTCGGTGGTGATGCTTTCCGATACGCCGAGCAAAAGGGCGCAGATCACCGCGCCGGGGATGCTGCTCAGGCCGCCCATGACCATGGCGACGAACGCCTTGATGCCGGGCGCGAAACCCATCTGGGCGGTGACTGTGCCGCTGTAGAGGCCGACCAGGATGCCGGCCACCGCGCCCAGCATCGAGCCGACCGCGAAGGTGGCGATGATCGCGCGGTCGGTGTTGATACCGACGAACTGCGCGCCGAGCGGAGAGTTGGCGACGGCGCGGATCGACAGGCCGATACGAGTTCGGAACAGCATGTACTGCAGCGCACCCAGCATGACCACCGAGGCGGCGAAGATGATAAGGTCGCCGTCGGTGATGGAGAGCGCGCCGAGGCGGATCGGGTGCTGCAACAGGTAGGCCTGCGGGATGGTCTGCATGTTGGAGCCGAAGATCTGCGTCATCACCTCGCGGGTGACGATCGATACCGCGAGCGAGGACAGCAGGGTGGCCTCGCGCATGGCGCGCGAGCGCAGCGAGGCTTCGTCGCGAAAACGGCGGAACGGCTTGAACGCCAGCCGCTCGAGGCCGACACCGGTGAGCGCCCCGACCGCCAGTACGCCGAGCACGACGGCGAGCAGCGGCGGCGCGGCCCAGGTGATCAGCATGAGGCCGGCAAAGGCGCCGACCATGTAGACCTCCCCATGGGCGAAGTTGACCACGTTGAGCACGCCGAAGATCAGGGTGAAGCCGAT
>CAIMEK010000313.1 GCA_903839965.1 uncultured Acetobacteraceae bacterium
CATTCCGCCAGCCCTTCCACGGTGAAGAGTTCGGCGCAGGCGGGGGGGACGGTGATTGGGGCGCCGTTCAGCTCCCAGCAGCGGCCGGTGAGCAGGCTGCGCCAGCGTTCGTGACCGGTCAGCGTCATCGACTGGGGGGTGTCGGTGCGGTTGATGACGACGGCGAAACGGTCGCCGCCGTCGTCGCGCAACACGTCCAGGTGCAGCGCGCCGGGCTGGGCGAGGGTGAGCCCGCGTACCGGCGCGATGCCGGCGGCGGCCAGGGCTTTGCCGAGTATGGCCTGCAGGCCGGCGTCGCTCTGCGCGGCGGCCAGGCCGAAACTCGTGCCGCAGTAGAAGACGCGTCCCTGGCCGACGGCGACGGAGGCCAGGCAGGGGGCGGCGCCGGTGGCGCTGCCTTCCGGCACGATGTGCGCGCCGGCGAGTTCGGCGTAGCGGTGGGCGCCGATCACCACCTCGCCGTTGGCCAGGCGAATGGGATACCACTGCCCGCCGGCGGCGCCGAAGGCGTCCAGCGCCTTGCGGACATCCTCGGTGAGCCCGCCGGCGACCGCCTGCCGGTCCGCCCAGGTGAGGTGATACGAGGAGGTGCTTTCCACCTCGCGCAGGCCCCAGGACTCCGCCAGCCCGCCGCCCGGCAGCACGCGGCTGTGCCGTCCGCGCGTGGCGCTGTAGCCGGCCAGATGTGCCTCGGTGAGCAGCACGCCGCCCGCGCGCACCCAGCGGTCGAGCGCCGCCGCCTCCGCATCGGTGCAGTAATACCCGCACGGCATGATGAGCAGCGCCAATTCGTCGAGGTCGCCGGCCTCCAGCCGTGTGCCGGCGACGTAGGTGAAGGGGACGCTCTGCCAGTAGAGCGCCTGGGTATAGGCGTCAAGCGCGGCGTTGAGCGGTCCCACGCTGTCCTGCATGCCGAAGTGGAAGATTTCGTTTTTCCGGCTTTTCCAGATGCCGACCCGCGGCGTGGCCGGACGCGCGGCCAGCAGGGCGTCGGCATGCGGCTGCAGCGCCGCCCAGAAGTTGGCGGCCGCCCGCGTGACCGGCCGGTCGCTGCCGTCCAGCCGCACCAATCCCCAGGACGGCGCCTCGTTCCCCAGCACTTCAGGCCGGTATTGCCAGAAGAGGAAGCCTTTGATGCCCAGTCCGATCTGCGGCAGAAAATCGCGCCGCAGCGCCGCGTCGTCCACGATGGGCTGGTGGATATTCAGGCAGCCGTGGTTCAGGTGGCTCTCGACGTTATAGCAGATCTTCCCGCGCGCCGCGGAGACGACCTGGACGGTGGCGGCGGGCGTGCCGTTCATCGTCGCGGCGAAGACTTCGCACGGTTCGGCGATGGCGAAATCGTCGACGCAGGTGACGGCATTGAACCAGACGGGCACCACGTGCAGGTAGCGCCCATGCGCCGGGTCCACACGGCGGACGGTCTCCAGCCGCCACTCGGCATCGGCGGTCAGGGTATCCAGGTGGAATTCACGCCAGTCGACGAAGTCGGTGATCGACCCGGTGACGCGCGGCATTTCCACCTCGTCCCACGTGGAATAGGGGCGTCCCCAGACATCGTTCAGGCGATCCAGCGTCCGGTATTTTGCCCGCAGCCACTCGAGGAAGCCGGCATGGCAGTGAGGGCAATAGCAGACGAGATTGTGTATGTTCGGCGTGCGCTGCTGAAACGCGAGCTCCGGCTCGTTCCACACATCCCACATGGCGAGTGCCGGGTGGACGCGGAAATGTTCGATGACGGCGCTGAAGAAGCGCTGCCGCATCTCCAGGGCCCCGGGATGGCGGTAGCAGGGGCCGGGGTGCCCGCCGATGCTGCGGTGCGACACCGCATATGGTTCGACGACATGCCCGCCGGCATCGAGTTGCCGGGCATCCGGAAAGGCGCGGTAGAGCCAGGTCGGCGCCATGTCGAGGAGAATATTCAGCGTCACACCCAGGCCATGCTCGCCGGCCAGATCCATCAGCGCATCGAGGTCGTCGAAATACCAGGTGTCGGCCTGGCGGTGCGACCAACGCCACTGCACGAAGAATTTCACCGCGTTGAAGCCCAATTCGCGCATGCGGCGCAGATCATCCGCCCAGCAGGCCGGTTCCGGCGTCGGCGCGCGGTAATATTGCGCGCCGAAGATGAACGGAAAGCGGGTTGATGGCTGCACGAGTGTCGCCGCGGGTTGGGGAGCCTCGCCCTGTTGTATCATCACTGCTCCGGTTCTCCAGCAAAGGTCAGTCCGAGTGTCTTAATCTCAAACGGCCTCATTGGCAACTGCAATCGTCCCGATTCGCACGCCAACACCGCTATCGGCCGTTCCTGCAGGTCCAGTTCTTCGACCGCGGAAAAGCGGGGACAGACAGCCGATTCTTCCTGAATCGGTGTCAGTCCCCGTTTTTCCGGAAAGCTGATCGTCGCTTCGGTGGGCTGGCCGACGGTTTCG
>CAIMEK010000314.1 GCA_903839965.1 uncultured Acetobacteraceae bacterium
CCTCTCCCCCGGCGACACCTCCGGCCGTTCCCTGCAAGACGCCCTCGCAGCCCTCTATCGCCACGGCATCGACCCCGACTGGAACAGCCTCCACCCCAACACCCGCAAAACCCGCCTCCCCACCTATCCCTGGCAGCGCACGGAATACTGGGCGGCACCCGCCCGCCCGCCGGTGGCGGCCCCGGCCGGCCTGCCGGAAATCTCCCGGCTGCGCGCCGCCGTGGCGCAGGCGGAGGGCGACGACGCAGCCGACGCGCAAGCCATCCCGGTCGCCGGTTTCGCCGAACTGGCAGCGCTGTATGCCCGGCTCGCCGCCCTGCCGCCGGGCCGCCAGCAGCGCGCCGCCGCGCTGTTGCGACGGGATGACCGGGCGCTTGCGGTCGATTCGTTCTACACCCGGCTGACCGCCCTGTTCGCCGGCCTCGAACGCCACGCCGACGCGCATCCCGAAGACGACATCTTCCTCACCTTCGCGCCGTTCCCGGCCATCGTGCCGGGCTTCTCCTGGATCATGACCAACCGCTTCCCCGCGCAGCGCCCGGTGCATTTCGCACTGGCGCTGGCGGCCCAGCGGGAGATGCGGCGGTTGCTGTTCCGCCACGTCGACTTCGCCGCCTGCCGGCGCGTGCTCGACCTGGGCTGCGGCAACGGGTCGGACGTCATCGCCCTGGCGCGCCGCCATCCGCAGCTGGCGCTGGTCGGGCAGACGATCTCGCGCGGGCAGGTGGAGATCGGCCGGCGCAAGGCGCAGCGCGCGGGCTGCGCCGACCGGGTGACGATCCGCCACGCCGACAGCGCCGCGGCGCGCGCCGCGGAGCCGTACGATCTCGTGTTTGGCTTCGAAGTGATCCACCACATCGCCGACAAGCCGGCCCTGTTCGCCACCATCGGCGCCGAGCTCGCCCCCGGCGGCCATCTGGTCGCGGCGGATTTCGTGGCCGCCGACGGGCTGCGCATCGACGACGACGCGACCCTGTCGGGCTTCCTGGACGGCGCCGGCTGGAGCGACGCGCTGGCTGCCCACGGCCTGGCCGTCACCGACGCGATCGACATCAGCCAGGCGGTCGCCAATTTCCTGCATGACCCGGAGCTGGAAGCCCATCTGGATGCGATCGGCAGCGCGGATACCGACATCCGCGCCGCCTTCCGCGGCTTCGTGCGGCTCGGCGAACTGCTGCGCCGCGGCGATGTGCGGTACGTGTTGTTGGACGCCTGCCGTACCCGCGAGCCGGCGGAGCGCCTGGGCGCCGACAACCGGCGCGCGCTGGCGCAGCCGCTGCCGTACGACGATCACGCGGTCGCGCAATGGCTGTACGAGCGCCGCTGGCACGACCAGGGCGAGGCCGCGACGGCCGCGCTCGACGATGTGGCCGCCACCGCCCTCCGCCAGCTCGACGACCAGTTGGCCGATCCGGCGATCGCGGCCGGCCGGCGGGCCTTGCCGGCGCTGGAAGCCCTGAGCGATGCCTATGCCGCCTCGGCGCTGGCCGCGCTGCCGGGCCCGGTGACGCCGCGCCACGCCGCGCTGGCCGGGCTGCTGCGCCAGCGCGCCCGCCCCGGC
>CAIMEK010000315.1 GCA_903839965.1 uncultured Acetobacteraceae bacterium
CGCGCGGCTATTTCGTCCGCCGCGCCAACCGCACGGTCTATCCGGTGATGGACCGTTCCATTCTCGTGCGCGTCACCAGCCGCGACGGCGCGGTGGGCTGGGGCGAGACCTACGGGCTGATCGCCCCGCGCGCCACCGTCGAGATCCTGTTCGACCTGTTCGTCCCGTTCGCCATCGGCGCCGACCCCGCCGCGCCGGAGGCGCTGCACGACGACCTGCGCGACCTGCTGCGGGTGCGCAACGCCTGCTCCGGCTTCACCGGCGACGCCCTGGCCGCGCTCGACATCGCGGTGTGGGACATCGCCGCGCACCTGCGCGGGTTGCCGCTGGCGGCGGCGCTGGGCGGCGCCCGGCGCGACCGGGTGCCCGGCTACGTCTCCGGCCTGCCCTGCCCCACGCTCGACGAGCGGGTGGAGTTCGCCGCCGTTTGGGCGGCCCGCGGCTTCACCGCCTTCAAGTTCGCCGCGGCGGTCAGCGAACAGGGCGAACTGGCCGAACTGGCGGCGTTGCGCGCCCGCCTGGGCCCCGCGGCGCGCATCGGCATCGACCTGCACTGGCGCTACACCCCCGACGAGGCCCTGGCGCTGATCCACCTGCTGGGCCCGTACGACCCGTTCTTCGCCGAGGCCCCGGTGGCCAGCGACGACATCGCCGGCCTCAGGCGGGTGGCGCGTGAGAGCGCTGTGCCGGTGGCCGCCGGCGAGGAATGGTATGCCGCCCCGGAAGCCGCCGCCCGCCTGCCCGGGCTGGCGGTGGTGCAGCCCGAGATGGGCCATGCCGGCGTCACCGAGTTCATGCGCATCGGCCGGCTGGCGGAAGCCCATGGCGCGCGGGTGATGCCGCATGCCACGGTCGGGCTCGGCATTTTCCTCACCGCCAGCCTGCACGCCGCGTCCGCCCTGCCCTCGGCCGACCTGCACGAGTACCAGCACAGCGTGTTCGACCGCAATGTCCGCTTCCTGGCCGGCGGCCCGCGCATCGAGGGCACCAGCTACACGCTGCCGGCCGGCCCGGGGCTTGGCGTGGTCCCGGGCGAGGCAGTCTGGCGCCACGCCGAAGCGGTCACGGGCTGGGATGGGTGAAACAGCAGGCCCTATTATTATCCCTTATCCCCCTCCCGCGGCCGCGCCCGTTCCGGCCCGGCGCGTTGCCCGCCCCGGGCGGCCCACCTATGCTGGCGGCCGCGCCCCGGATGCCCGGAGCCCCGAACGGAGTGGACCATGAGCAGCCCCGGGATCGCCTTCGCCGCCGCCTTCGCCGGCAACGTCCCCGCCCCGGCCGCGCGCTGGTCGGGTTTTCCGCGCTACAATTTCGTCGGCGGACATAACGACTCCGCCCTCATTCCGCTCGACGCCCTCGCCGAGGCCGCCGCCGCGGTGCTGCGCCGCGAGGGCGCCATCCTGTCCACCTACGGGCTCGGCCACGGCCCGCTCGGCTACGCCCCGTTGCGCGCATTCATCGCCGCCAAGTCCAAAGCCCATCGCGGCATCGCCGCCACTGCCGACGAG
>CAIMEK010000316.1 GCA_903839965.1 uncultured Acetobacteraceae bacterium
ACCACGTCGCGCAGCGCCGTGTTGTTCTTGGAGAATCCGAAGCCGGCGAGATCGACCACCACCGGCGTGCCGACCAGCACGAACTTGCCGCGGTCCGGCGAGGCCTGCGACTCGTTGAGGTAGCGGATCGCGTCGAAGCCCATCGCCGCGGCGACCACGCGCCCCTGCAGAATCTGCAGCCGCGCATCGGCGGTCTTGTCGGTCAGCGAGAAGCGGATGGCCGGCCTTCCCTTGGCCGTGCATTCGCGCGCGTCGAACTCCGCCATGCGGATGTAGAAGATGCCGTTGCGGTTCACCGCCACGGTCTTGCCGCACACATCCTCCGGCGCGTTCAGCCCGGCGGCGGCCTGCGGCATGGAGAAGATCTGCGTGCCGGTGGCGAAGTAGTCGACGAAATCGGTCTTCTCGCGCCGGGCCGGGATGTCGGTCATTCCCGACGCGCCCATGTCGATGCGGCCGGTGTCGAGCGAGGGGATGAGCCCCTCGAAGCCCTGTTCCATCCATTCGACCTTCACGCCGAGGCGCCGGGCGATCTCGTCGCCAAGGTCGATGTCGAGCCCTTGCAGCTTGTTGGTCGCGGGGTCCTTGTATTCCAGCGGCGGATAGGTGGGCGCCGTGCCGATCACGAGTTTTCCGGCGGCCTTGATCTGGGCCGGAAGTCGGGCGGCATAATCCGACTGGGCCAGCGCAGCGTGCCAGACCAGCACAAGCGGCGCGGTGAGCACGAGTGCACGGACGATGCGGCGGATGGCCATCGGTGGGACCTCCCCGGTCAGGGTTCGCATAAGGAAACTTATGTTGACAAGCGAAGGCTCGCGGCGATCTGCTGCCATGTCAAGCGCGATCTGCAACCTTCGCGGCCGCGCGAGCATGGAACGGAACGGTGCATGACCGAGCAGGACGAACTTGGGCAGGACGATCTTGGGTTGGGGCCGCCCGGCCTCGTGGTCAACACCATGAAGGGCGACCGCGACGAGCACCGTGCCGGGCGCTGGCTCGAATGGGATGGCCGCCTCGACGGCCTGCGGGCCGCGCTGCTCGGCATTCCCTACGACGGCGCCTCGGTGGTTCGCAGCGGCGCGCGCGGCGGCCCGGACGCGGTGCGGCGCGGACTGGTCTGGTACACGACCTACAGCAGCGACGATGGCCGCGGCATGGAAGCGCTCTGCGCCGCCGATATCGGCGACGTGGTGGTCACGCAGACTGACATGGAGGCGACTTTCGCCCGCGTGAGCACCGCGATCGCTGCTCTGGTGCGGCGCGGCATCGTGCCGGTCTCGATCGGCGGCGACCATTCCGTCGCCTTTCCGATCCTGCGCGGGGTGGTGCAGGGGTCGCCCGCCGGCCAGCGGTTGGGGATCATTCATTTCGACGCCCATCACGACCTGCGGCGCGCCCATCTCGGCGCGGAGTCCAGCGGGGTGCCGTTCCGCAAGGCGCTGGAACTGCTGCCGGAGGCCATCGCCGGGCGGAACCTCGCGCAGCTCGGCATGGCGGAGTTCACCAATTCGGCGCAACTCGCCGACTATGCCCGCGCCCAGGGCGTCACCGTCATTCCCGGCCGCACCGTCCGTCGCGAAGGCATGGCGGCCTCGCTGGCGCGCGCGCTCGCGGTGGCCGGCGCGGGCACGGAGGCGATCTACGTCTCGGTGGACATCGACTGCCTCGACCAGTCGCAGGCCCCCGGCACGGCCGCGCCCAATCCGTTCGGCCTGGATGCGCGCGACCTGCAGGAGGCGCTGCGCACGCTCGGCGCCGATCCGCGCGTGGTCGGCCTCGACATCGTGGAGATTTCGCCGCCCTACGACCGCGACGACATGACCGGCCGGGTGGGAGCCTCGCTGGTGCTCAGCTTCCTCTACGGCCTGGCCAGCCGGCGATAGGCGGGGACCGGCGAGGCGCCGCGTCCACCGGCATCGCCGATGGTCGCGGCTGATCTCGGCGAAGAAGCGCTCGATCAGATTGAGTCAGGACGACGAGGTTGGGGTGAAGTGCGGGTAAAAGCGCAGCTGCTGCGCCAGCCATTCCTTTACCGCGGGGAGCTTGCTGACCACCCGCCGAACCACCGCCGCAGCCAGGGGTTTTGTGCCCGGCGGGCGCGTCTTGTCACGCAGCGGACCGGCCACGCCCTCGGTGGCGAACCGCGCCTGCCATCGCCATGCCATGGGCTTCGACTGCCCGGTCCGGCGCATGATCGCCATCGTGCCAATGCCGTCGGCGCTCAGCAACAACTTCTGCGACCGTCAGGCGTGCTTCTGCGGCGTGTCGCGATCCGCCACCATCGTGTCCGGACGCGCCCGATCCTCAGGCGAGAGCTGGAAGGTCACCCCGGTCCTCATCGGAACCGACTCGCCTATCTCGCCGCATCAGGGAATCCCCTGTTTCGGCCAAAACACTAGCGCTGCGGCAAGCCCAGCAATTGCCGTGCTTCCGCCGGCGTTGCAGTTTCGATGTTCAGTTCGCCCAATATCCGCATGAGCTTCTCGATCTGCTCGACATTGCCCTTGAACGGCTTGCCCGGGCGGTCGAAGAGGTTGTCTTCCTGGCCCACACGCACATTGGTTCCCATCATCGCGCCGTAAGTCGCGGTGCGGATGTTGACCATGCCGGTGCCGTGGGTGAACAGCACGAGCTGGTCGCCGAACAGTCGTTCCGCGGTGCGCTTCAGGTGCAGCAGATGATCGATCTCGGAAGTGATGCCGCCGAGAATGCCGGTCAGGAACTGGACGACGATCTTCCCCTTGACGGGCCTGCCGCTGAGGTGGTGCTCGAGGATATACAGGTGGCCGACATCGTATATCTCAAACTCGATGAGAATGTCGTTGTCGATCAGCACCTCGATCATCCGGTCGATCGTCTTGTAACTATTGGAGGTGATCTTGTCGTAGCTTTCCGGTCCGAAGGAGTCTTTCTCCCACTGGTACTTGAACCTGGCGATGTCCTCTGGGCCGGCGCCCTGCTCACGTGCCTTATTGAAGTTGCCGTAGTTGATCGAGCCGACGATGACGGTTGCTATTTCCGGCCGCAGCTTCAGCGACGCCTGCAGGCGGGCCTCGGCGGTCGGGCCCATCGAGGCGGACATGTTGATCACGGCGTCGCATTCAGCCTTGAGTCTCGGAACGAACTGCTCCCAGACATCCAGCGCGATTGTCGGCCGGCCGTCCTCGGGGTCACGGGCGTGCAGATGGAGAACTGCGGCACCGGCCTTCACGGCGGCAAGTGATTGTTCCGCAATCTGGTTCGGCGTGACCGGCAGGTAAGGGGACATCGAAGGCGTCATCGAGGCACCGGTAGGTGCGCAGGTGATGATGATTTTCTGGGCCGCCATTTTGCGTTCCTCCAAAATCTATCGTCGGCCATCGGCCGAGCGGACCGTACTGTCTCCGAGGCCGGTGACGGCGTCAATCGAATTTAGCGAAGTGTCGGTTGAGTTTCATGCCGCCCATGCGAGTCGGACATTTGCGGGGGACGCCCGCGAACGCTGAGCTGTGGGTTGGCTTACTGCCGTGTTAATGCTATCCTCGCTTGAGAGTTGCTCATTCGAGAAAGCATGGCCACCCGACTTCCTCCCCTGAATGCGCTCCGGGCATTTGAAGCGGCAGGGCGGCATCTGAGCTTCACTGCCGCCGCCACCGAATTGAACGTCACCCCGGGCGCCGTCAGCCGGCAGATCAAATTGCTGGAAGAACACCTGGCGGTGCAGCTCTTTGAGCGGGGTTACCGGGAGGTGAGCCTGACACCGGGCGGCCGTGCCTATCTTGAGACGTTGAGCGACGCGTTCAGGCGGATCGATGCCGGCACCCGCAGGCTGATGCATTCGCATCGCGACCGGCCGCTGCATATCTTTGCATCGATGATGTTCACCATGCGCTGGCTGATGCCCCGCCTGAGCACCTTCGAAGGGGCATTGGCCGGTGGCATTCGTCTGACCACATCGCTCACGGCTGTAGCGGACCCGTTCAGTGCTGGCGACGTGGATGCGGCGATCTATCTTGGCCGTGCCGACCGGCCCGGGATGCAGTGCCATAGATTGCTGGAAGGGCGGTTGCTGCCAATTTGCAGCCCGGCTTTGCTGCGCAGCAAGCCGCTCCGCCGCGTCGCCGATCTTGCGCACCACACGCTGCTGCATTCGCTGGTGTTTCCCGATAACTGGAAGAATTGGCTGACCGCGGCCGGACGGGGAGACATCCAAGGCGCCAACAGCATCGGGTTCGGCAGTTCCAGTCTGACCTATCAGGCAGCCATCGAGGGGATGGGGGTCGCGCTGGGCCAGGCTGTGCTGATCCGCGAGGACATCGAGGCCGGGCGCCTCGCTGCGCCGCTGGCGCAAACGCTGCAGGATGGCAGCGCCTATATCCTGGCCTATCCGAAAGGCGCGGCGCGAAACCTTGGCCTGGCCTCGTTTCTGGCCTGGCTGCGTGCGAAGGCGGCGGCCGATAGCGGCACTTGAACGCAGGCCCGCATTAGGGTAACCTTGTTACCTGAAACGAATAGCCCCCCTGAAACGAATAGCCCCGGGGAGTGTCGATTGTCGGAGCAAAGAATGCGCCTGCATTGGTCGCCGCGGTCGCCGTATGTGCGTAAGGTGCTGGTGGCCGCTTATGAAGCAGGCATCGCCGATCGTTTGGAATTGGAGCGCACAGTCGTTGCTTCCACCCAGCCAAATCTCGACCTGCTGCGGGAGAATCCGCTCGGCAAGCTGCCGACCCTGACGCTGCCGACTGGCACTTCTATTTTCGACTCCACCGTCATCATCGAGTATTTCGCCACCTTCGTCGCGCCCGATTGCACGTTGCTGCCGAAGGACCCGGCCGATCGGTTGGTCGCCCTGCAATACGAGTCGCTCGGGGACGGCTTGCTGGATCTGTTGCTGCAATGGCTCGGCGAGCGAAAGCGGCCCAGGGACTCGCAATCCGAAGCGTTGCTGGCGGCGAACGCCGTGAAATTCGCCCATGTGATCGATTACATCGACGCCGCCGTTCCAGAACTTCTCGCGCGGCCGTTCGATATTGGCCACGTCACGGTCGGTTGCGCGCTCTCCTATGTTGGATTCCGCTTCCCGGACCTGCGGTGGCAGGAAGCGCATCCCGCCCTGGCTTCCTGGCTGGCCGATTTTTGTCAGCGGCCCTCGGTGCTGGCCGTGCCTGTCATCGATGACCAGGACGCACCCATCATGCCCCCGGCTCCAAGAGTGGGCGGGCTTTCGCAGAGGAGCGAATGATGATCCGGACCCGCATGATCGGCAACGTGAGGGTTAGTAACATCGTGGAGTATGCGGGTCCGACTCACGATCCTGCCCTTGTTTTTCCGGATCTCGACCCGGCGGAGCTGGCTCGGCATGCCGGCTGGCTCGTGCCGAACTACTGGGTTCCGTCGATGAACCGGCTGGTGATCGCGATCCAGCTCTGGGTCGTGGAGGTGGACGGCGCCGTGATCGTGATCGACACCGGTGTCGGCAACCGCAAGCACCGGGCCGCCGCGCGCATGGACATGCTGAACACGCTGACGCTGCTCTGGCTGGAGGCTGCAGGGGCGACGCGCGAGCGGGTGACGCATGTGGTCATGACGCATCTGCACAACGACCATCTCGGCTGGAACACGGTGCTGGAGGACGGGCGGTGGGTCCCGACATTCCCGCGGGCACGCTATCTCGCGCCGAAGGTCGATTATCAGTATTTCCGCGCGCTGTACGACGCCGACCCCGCCAACAATCTTACCGGCGCCTTGGCCGACAGCTTGCTGCCGATCCAGCAGGCCGGGCTGCTCGACTTGTTCGACGAGACGCACTGCGTGGCCGACACACTCCGCGTCGTGCCGGCGTCGGGCCATACGCCTGGGATGGTGACACTGCATCTGGAGTCCGCCGGCCAGTGCGGCGTGTTTTCGGGCGATGTGTTCCACCACCCGATGCAGATCGTGCAGCCCAAGGTGAATTCGGCGTTCTGCGTCATCGGCGACAAGGCCCGCGCCGTTCGTGCCGCTTTTTTGACGGCAGCGGCGGAGCGCGGGGCGCTGGTGATGCCGGCACATTTCCCCGCTCCGGGCTGCGGGTATATCCGACGGCAAGGCGGTGGGTATACCTTCGAGCCGGAGGCGTAGGCGGACTGTGCCGTTGGCACCGCAGATCGCGTTTTTCGGAATAGCTCAACCTGTCGGCGAGGTGGCGCCGAAACGGTCCCATCGACCTGGGATTCAAGGCAGAGGCAAGTTCATGTCCAAGTTCTCAGCGCTGGACAGCGCCGTGCGCGACCTCGTTCACGACGGGGACACCGTCGCCTTCGAGGGGTTCACGCATCTCATTCCGTTTGCCGCGGCCCACGAGGTCATCCGCCAGGGTAAGCGCGATCTCACGCTCATCCGGCTGACGCCCGACGTGATCTACGACCAGATGATCGGCATGGGGCTGGCGAAGAAAGTGGTGTTCTCGTACGCCGGCAATCCCGGCGTCGGGCTGCTTCGGCGACTGCGCGACACGGTCGAAAACGGTTGGCCGAACCGCCCGGAGTTGGTGGAGCACTCCCACGCCGCCATGGCCAACGCCTACGAGGCCGGGGCGGCGGGACTGCCGTGCGCGATCTTTCGCGGCTATCGCGGGGCGGGCCTGAAAGCGGTCAACCCCGACATCCGCACGATCACTTGCCCCTTTACCGGCGAGGAACTGGTCGCGGTTCCCGCGATCAAGCCCGATGTGGCGATCATTCATGCCCAGAAGGCCAACCGGCGTGGCGACGTGCTGGTCGAGGGCATCATCGGCGTGCAGAAGGAAGCGGTGCTGGCGGCCAAGCGCTCGATCGTCACCGTGGAGGAGGTCGTCGACAACTTCGACGACCTGCACACCAATCTCTGCATCCTGCCGCACTGGACGGTGACCACGATCGTCGCCGTGCCCGGGGGCGCGCATCCGTCCTATGCGCACGGCTACTACAGGCGCGACAACGCGGCGTACATGGCCTGGGACACGATATCGGCGGAACGTGAGTCGTTCGCCGCCTGGATGCAGGAAAACGTGCTCGACGTCGGCCCCGAAGTGTTCGCTGCCCGTGTGGAGGGTCTGCGCAAATGACATCACTTCCTTTCACCGCCACCGAGATGATGACCATCGCCGCGGCGCGCGCGCTGTCGAACGACGACGTGTGCTTCGTGGGCATCGGTGCCCCATCCGCAGCCTGCAACGTGGCGCGCCTCACGCATGCCCCGGACATTACGCTGATCTACGAGAGCGGAACCATCGGCACCGCACCGACGGTGTTGCCGCTTTCCATCGGCGACGGCGAACTTTGCGACACGGCAGTCTGCACCGTCTCGGTGCCGGAGATGTTCCGCTACTGGCTGCAAGGGGGGCGCATTTCAATCGGTTTCCTCGGCGCGGCCCAGCTCGATCCTTTCGGCAACATCAACACCACCGTCATCGGGCCGTACGACAAGCCCAAGGTGCGCCTGCCCGGCGGCGGCGGCGCCCCCGAAATCGCCACCTCCTGCCGCAAGGTCTTCCTCATCACCAAGCAATCGAAACGCGGTATGGTGCGG
>CAIMEK010000317.1 GCA_903839965.1 uncultured Acetobacteraceae bacterium
CGGCGAAACCGATATAGGCAAATGTCGGCTGGCCGTTGTTCATGCTGAATTGGCTGAGCTTGCCGCTGACGGGATCGCGCAGCAGGATGTCGGAGGTGCCGTCGCCGTTGAAGTCGCCGACGCCGACGGCCTGCAGGTGCGGATCGGCGATGCCGATATAGGCGAAGCTCGGCTGACCGTTGTTCATCACGAAGTCGCTGAAATTGCCGCTGGCCGGATCGCGGAACAGGATGTCGGAAACGCCAGCGCCGGTGAAATCGTTTGCGGCGGGCAATTTTGGCACAAAGCCGCTACCAGTGATCTCAAATACGGTGCCGTGCCCGTCCGCGCCACCGCTGCTTGTCGTGCCGAAGAGATTGCCGCTGGCGTCGGCGACCAGGCTGCCAGATGGACCAGAACCATCGGTGTTATCGAAGCTGACCAGGGTGGTTGGAGTGCTGGCGTAACCCGAAGCGGACCTGGCAACCTCGAACACCGTGCCGCTGTTGCCAGCGCCGCCCGCCGACGTCGTCCCGAACAGGTTGCCGTTCGCATCGACAATCAGGCTGCCGATCGGAACGGCACCGTCGGTATGATTGAAGTTGACCAGAGTGGTGGGGGTGCTGGCGTAGCCCGAGGCGGTCCTGGCGATCTCGAACACCGTGCCGTCATCGGAAGTGCCGCCATATTCCGTTGTCCCGAACAGGTCGCCATTGGCATCGGCGATCAGGCCGCCCCACGGGCCGGAACCATCGGTAAAATCGAAGCTGACGAGGGTGGTGGGAGTGCTGGCGTAGCCGGATGCGGTTCTGGCGATCTCGAAGGCCGTGCCGTAGCCGTACGAACCGCCGACGTATGCCGTGCCGAACAGATTGCCGTCGGCGTCGGCGATCAGGCTCCCGGTCGGAGACGAACCATGGTTGCCATCGAAATTGACCAAGGTGACAGGAGTGCTGGCGTAACCGGATGCGGTCCTGACGATCTCGAACACCGTGCCGTCGCTGTTGGCACCACCGCTGTTTGTCGTTCCGAACAGATTGCCGTTGGCGTCGGCGAGCAGGCCGCCTTCGGGCAGGTAGCCATTGGCGAAGTTGAAGCTGGCCAGTTCGGTCGTGCCAGCATAACCCGACGTGGTCTTGGCGATCTCGAATACCGTCCCATAGTGATTCGCGCCGTCCGAGCCTGTCGTGCCGAACAGATTGCCGCTGGCGTCAGCAATGAGTTTGCCTTGGGGCCAAGCGCCGTCCGTGACGTCGAAGCTGTGCAGCGTAACGGGGGTGTTGGCATAGCCGGTGTCGGTCCTGGTGATCTCGAACACCGTGCCGTAGCCCGAGGGACCACCGCCAGTCGTGCCGACGCCGTACGCGCCGCCGTAGACCGTGGTCCCGAACAGGTCACCGTTTTGGTCGAGGATCAGGCCGCCGACTGGTTCCTCACCATTGGCAATGTTGAAGCTGGCGAGAGTCGCGAGTGTTGCCGCCATTGCCTTGGTTCCTCCCATGGATACCCCGGGGTGCCGGCCTCAGGCATTGGCTCGGTCGTAGGCCAGCCGCCGCGGCACACTGGGTCGCGACCCAATTTCCCGAGGCTGATGCGAATGACAACTTCCGGATCAAACGGCAAATCAAAACATTGGATGGCCGAACTTCATGCCGGTTATTTGTAAGACTGCACAGACGTCACCAAGAACGGTGGATCGTCGGTGTCTTTAGGGTTGATTGGTGCTACCGTTTAATAACCTGCAAATTTTGCCCGATCCCGCCCAGTTCCTGCCCGGACTGTTGGCTGTTGACCGCGCTCCCAAATGACAGACCGTACGGGACCATCACCTCGGCCATCCCGCAACAGCATCGCCTCAGCCGCCAGCAGAGATCGCCAGGGCGTCAACGCCGTCTCGAGGTGACGCGGATTGCTGCTCGGTACAGGCGGGTCCGGAGGCAGAGCCCCTGGTCGTCGTTTTCACCGGCTTGCGTCGGACGCCCTGGCGTAGCAAGCCTTGGCCGGATGAGCACGATCAATCCCGCCGGTGCGTTGCGCGGCTGGCCGGCGTTGTTGCCGGTGCTGTTCTTCGTGCCGTGCGTACTGGCCCCCCCGATCAACCACGACGTTGCCGCCGTGCTGACCTTCAGCCAGCGCTGGCTGGCCGGCGAGCGGCTGTATGTCGACCTGATCGACGTCAATCCGCCGCTGATCTACGTGCTGAACCTGCTGCCGGCCTGGCTGGCGCGCGTTACCGGCATCGATGCGGTCGCCGCGCTGCAGGCGTGTCTGATGGTGTGGGGCGCCGGCGTGTGGCTGCTGGCGCTGCGCGTGTGCGACCGCTCCAGGTGCGGGCCGGTCGAGCGGGTGCTGCTGGCGGTGCTGCCCGGGCTGTTCGTGTTCGGCCCCGGGTATGATTT
The DNA here is from genome assembly GCA_903839965.1 of uncultured Acetobacteraceae bacterium. GTDB lineage: Bacteria > Pseudomonadota > Alphaproteobacteria > Acetobacterales > Acetobacteraceae > Rhodovastum. Next base: position 2,379 of record CAIMEK010000317.1, read on the forward strand.
CGGGCAACGCGAGTCGCTGATGGCGGCCTCGGCGCTGCCCTACCTCTATGCCGCCGCGCGGCGGGCCCGCGGCGAGGCGCCGCACGGGCGGATCGCGGCCGCCGTGCTGGCCGGGGTGGGCTTCGCGCTGAAGCCGTATTTCCTCGGCATTCCCGTGCTGGTGGAAATCGGCGTGCTGGCGGCGTGCGGCTGGCGGCGCTGGCTGCGCGATCCGGTGCCGTGGGTGATGGCGGCGCTCTGGCTGGCCTATGTCGCCGCGCTGCTGGTGCTGTTCCGCGACTACGTGTTCGGCGTGGTGCCGATGGTGTGGGACCTCTATCTCGACCTCACCGGCCTCACGCTGCTCAACACCCTGCTGGTGCCGCGGATCGGGGCGGCGACGCTGCTGCTGGCGCCGCTGCTGTGCCTGGCGCTGCGTCCGGCGGTGCGGCCGCGCCGCGGGCTGCCGGTGCTGCTCGGCCTGGCGGCGCTGGGGGCGTTGGCCTCCGTCGTCGCCCAGCGCAAGGGCTGGTCGTACCACATCGTGCCGCTGGAGCTGCTGACCCTGGCGCTGGCGGGGCTGCTGGCGGCGCGCCTGCTGGACACGCTCGACGCCACGCGGCGGCTGACCGCGCCGGTGCTGGCCGGGCTGCTCGGTGTCAGCTTCGTGGTCTGGGCCGCCGAGAACGACCAGGCGCCGTGGGCCGAACTCAGCTATGGCGACAGCGACGTGGCCGGCCTTACCGCGCTGCTCAGGCGCACCGCCGCGGGCGAGCGCGTGCTGGTGCTGTCGCCGCAGGTGTCGCCGATTTTCCCGGCGCTGAACTACGCGCACGCCCGGCTGACGCTGCGCACGATGAACATGTGGATGCTGGAGGGCAACTACCGCACCTGCCTGCCCGACGGCCGCCGCTACCGCGACGTGTGGGAGATGCCGCGCACCGAGTTCTTCGTGTTCCGCACCGTCGCCGAGGACATCGCGCGCGCCCCGCCGGCCGCGGTGATCGTCGACCACTACCCCGGCATTCCCGAGTGCAACGACGAGTCGTTCGACTTCATCGACTATTTCTCGCGCAACCCGCTGTTTGCCGAGATCTGGTCGCACTACCGGCCGGCGGGCGAACTGGGCCGGTTTCGGTTGTTCACGCGGGTGGACTGAGCGTGGCCCTGCCGATTCGCCGCGTGCTGACCGATACCCCCGCGGAGACCATCCGCGGCATTTTTCTGGTGTGCGTCGCCTATTCGCTGCTGGCGATCGGCGACGGCTCGGTGAAATGGGCGATGCCGGCGGTCGGGGTGGCCGGCGCCCTGGTCGGCCGCTCGCTGTTCGCGATGCCCTCGGTGGCGGTGCTGGCCAGGCTGCGCGGCCACGCCGGGCGGCGCGGCTGGCGCCGCCTGCGCCCGGTGCGCTGGCGCCTGGTGCTGCTGCGCAGCGTGCTGCACAGCGTGTCCTCGCTGTTCTGGTACACCGCCTGGATGATGCACATGTCGCTGGCCGACAGCTATGCCATCGGCTTCTGCACGCCGCTGCTGACGACGCTGCTGGCGGTGCCGCTGCTGGGCGAACGGCTGCATTGGCGCCGGCTGGCCGCCACCCTGGTGGGATTCGTCGGCGTGCTGGTGATGCTGCGACCGGGCGGCGGGCTGTGGACCCCCGCCACGGTGGCGATGCTGCTGGGCCTGCCGCCGCTGGCGGGCTCGCGCATCCTCATTCGCCTGCTGGCCACCACCGAGACGGCGGAATGCCTGACCTTCTGGATGATGGCCGCGCACCTGCCGCTGGGACTGCTGCTGCTGATCTTCATTCCGGTACCGGGCGTCACCTGGGCGGCGGTGGCGATGCTGGCGGTGGTCGGCAGCAGCGGCGGCCTGGCGCACTGGGTGCAATCGCGCGCCTTCGCCCTGGCCCCGGTGGGGGCGCTGGCGCCGTACGAGTACACCAGCCTGATCTGGGGCAGCCTGGTGGGCTGGCTGCTGTTTTCCGAATTGCCGACGCGCGACGCCCTGCTCGGCGCGGCCATCGTGACCGCCGCCGGCCTGTACAACCTGCACCGCGAACAACTTCGCAAGCGCGAGGAGGCGCGGATGGACGGGTCGGGTTAGGGTATCGGCCGCCACGGAGGGGGAGCACGCATGGCATTCCTGACCGAGCCCGAGCCCGCGCGCGCAGTGGCGACGCAGGTGGCCCCCGGCGTGCTGCGCCTGGTCGCCGGCAATCCCGGCGCGATGACCTACCACGGCACCAACACCTACCTGATCGCGGGCGCGGACGGTGTGAGCGTGCTCGATCCCGGGCCGGACGATGCGGCGCATGTGGCGGCCGTTTTGCGCGCCGGCGGCGGGCGCATCGCGCGCATTCTGCTCAGCCACGGGCATCGCGACCACTACGGCGCGCTGGCGGCGCTGCGGGCGGCCACCGGGGCGCCCACGCACGGGTTTGCCCGCAGCCAGGCCGAGGGGTTCAGCCCCGATGTGGCGCTCGCCGACGGCGACACGGTGGCGGGGCTGACGGCGCTGCATACGCCCGGTCACGCCGCCGACCATTTGTGCTTCGCCCGCGCCGATGGGGTGATTTTCACCGCCGACCACGTGATGACCTGGTCGACCAGCATCGTCAGCCCGCCCGCCGGCGACATGGCAGCGTATTTCGCCTCGCTGCGGCGGCTGCTGGGGCGGGAGGACCGGCTGCTGCTGCCCGGCCACGGGCCGCCGCTGGCCAACCCGAATGCCTACCTGCGGGCGCTGCTGGCGCATCGCGAGCAGCGCGAGGCGGCGATATTGGCGGCGCTGGCGGAGGGGGAACGGACCCCGGGCGCGCTGGTCGAAATCGTGTATGTTGGCCTGGACCGGCGGCTGCGCGCCGCCGCCGAGCGCAACGTGCTGGCCCACCTGCTGAAACTCCACGCCGAAGGCCGCGCGCTGCCGCAGAACGGCAGCTGGCGCGTCGCCTGACCCACCGAAGGAACAGCGCCATGCCATCCTACGAGTACGTCACGGTCGATGTGTTCACCGATCGCCGGTTCGGCGGCAACCCGCTGGCGGTGGTGCCGGACGCGGCCGGGCTGAGCGATGCGCAGATGCAGGCGCTGGCGCGGGAGTTCAACTACTCCGAAACCACTTTCGTGCTGCCGCCGTCCGACCCGCGGCACACCGCGCGCGTGCGCATTTTCACCCCGGCCACCGAAATGCCATTCGCCGGCCATCCGAACGTGGGCACCGGCTATGTGCTGGCCTGCCGGGCCGAGGCCACCCCGGAGCATTTCACCTTCGAGGAGGGCGCCGGCCTGGTGCGCGTGCACATCCAGCGCGACGCCGACGGGCACCCGGAGGGCGCGCGCATCTCGGCGCCGCAGGCGCTTTCCATCGGCGACGCGGTGGAAACCGCGACGGTGGCGGCCTGCGCCTCGCTGACGGTGGATGACATCGTCACCACGTCGCATGAGCCGCTGGTCGCCTCGGTCGGCACGGCGTTCGTGATCGCCGAGGTGGCGAGCGTTGCCGCCTTGACGCGCGCCGCCCCCGACCTGGCCGCCTTTCGCCGCGCCGCGGAGGCTTTTCCGTCGTTGGCGGGGCGGTTCAACCTGCATCTGTATGCCCGGGTCGGGGGGGAGGCCACGCGGCTGCGCACGCGCATGTTCGCGCCGCTGGCCGGCGTGGTGGAGGACCCGGCGACCGGCAGCGCGAATGCGACGCTGGCGGCGCTGCTGACCTCGCTGGCGCCGGGGGACAACGTGACGCTGGCCTACGATATCGCCCAGGGCCAGGAGATCGGCCGGCCGAGCCGGCTGCTGGCGACCGCGCGCAAGACGCCGGACGGGCCGGTGCTGGCGACCGTCGCCGGCAGTTGCGTCGACGTGATGCGGGGACGGGTGGAGGTGTAGGGACGGTTTAAGTTTCGATAACGTAACATTAACGGCACAGTTCGGCGCGGCTCAGGAGCGGCGGGTTTTTTGCACCGTCCAGGGCAGCGGCTGCAACGAGGCGGTGGGCGGACGGCCCTGCAGCCAGGCCGGCAGCTGCTCGCGTTTGGGGGCGGGCGGCCTGGGCCGGGCGCGGCGCAGGCGCGGCTTGCGGGGCTGGCGGGGTTTGCGCCGCTTGGGAGGAAGGACGGCGATGCCGAGCATGCGGCGCACGGGATGCAGCAGGTGCGCCAGCGCCGGGGTGCGGGCGAGCAGGTCGGCGACCGCGGGCTCGGCCA
>CAIMEK010000318.1 GCA_903839965.1 uncultured Acetobacteraceae bacterium
CATCACCCCCGCGTCGGGAAATCCCCCCAATGAGTCGCCGTCACCAAGCTTTGGTATAATGCCCCTCAGGCACGTAACCAACGGCGTGATCCTCGCCGAGAATGATGCGCTGGTGAGGGGCATTGTCCAATCCGTGCTGGTGGGTGCCGGGCTACGGGTATTTCCCGTTGCCGACGGGATAGAGGCGGTGCTGCTGGCTCGCCAGTTTTCGGCGCGACTGGTGCTGCTGGATATCGGCATGCCACGGCTCAACGGCCTGGAGGCTTGCCAGGCAATCCGGGCCTTGCCGGGCTATGCCGACGTGCCGATCGTCATGCTCACCGGCTACGGCGACGACCGGGTGCGCCGCGCGGCGCACCTTATGGGCGCCAACAACTTCCTCACCAAGCCGTTCCGGCCGGATCAGCTGCTGTCGGTTCTGGCGATCGTTCTCGCGCCTCTGGACGACTCTCGGGGGGTGCGTCCGGCCATCGACGGTGGCGACGATGCCGTCCCGGGCGGACGGGTGCAGGTTTGGGAAATCCCCAAGCAACCCGGACTGCCGCGGGCGAATGATCCGCAATTGATCGAATGGCCTGACGTGACCGGCGTTTACCGCAATGGTCGACTCAAGTCGTGATGCCAACGTATGGCGAGGACACGATGTGCCAGACCGTATGACGAAGGGCGGCGTACCGGCTCGCGTCAACGACCATAGGGGGCACGCCATGGGACGAATGCTGGATTCACCTTGAGCAGGGCGACTCCAGTTCGCGGCCTTCCAGGCGACAATGGATCGGGCAAAGCGACCCTGCTCGAGAGCATGGCCGCCGGCATGGAAGCGATGGCGGCCGGGCGGCGCGACCTCAGCCGCGATCCCTCGCTCGCTGCCGCCGTCCCGACCATACTGCTGTCCTGGCCCGACCGACCCCCTTGCCCCGGACGCCGCCACCGTCGAGATTGCCTTGGCACAGGAGCGAGGCAGTGCATGAGCGATCGTGTGACCATCCGGCGCGCGCGCGAGGACGATGCCGCTGCCCTCATCCGCGGCAACCTCGCGAGCCGCCCGTTCCACACCCCGTGGGTGGAGCCGTTCACCGACCGGGACGGCTGCAACCGCTGGCTCGCCGAAATCCGTGCCGGCCGCAAGCTGGCCTTCCTCGCCGTCACCGACGGCGCCATCGCCGGCGTGGTCAACCTCAACGAGATCGTCTACGGCATCTTCTGCAGCGCCTATCTCGGCTATTACGCCATGGCCGAATTTGCCGGGCGCGGGCTGATGACGCGCGCGGTGGAACTCACCGTCGCCCACGCCTTCGGCGAACTCGGCCTGCACCGGCTGGAGGCCAACGTGCAGCCCGACAACCTGCGTTCGCTCGCGCTGGTGAAGCGGCTCGGTTTTCGCCTGGAGGGCTATTCGCCGCGCTACCTCAAGATCGCCGGCGCATGGCGCGACCACGAGCGCTGGGCCAGGCTGGCCGACGACACGTAACCGAGACGCGCTGCCGATCCCGGTTGCGCCGCCCCCGCCACTCCTGCTATCCGGCTGGTGGGCCACGCCCCCCCACCGGGGCGCTTCTCTTCTGCAAGGGAGAGCGATCATGGCGATCGCCGCTGCGAAGCCGGACCTGCGTCCGGCGAACCCCCGTTTTTCCTCTGGACCCTGTGCCAAGCGACCGGGCTGGTCGCCTGCCGCGCTGGCCGGCGCGCTGCTCGGGCGCAGCCATCGCGCCGCCGCCCCCAAGGCGCGCCTCGCCGAGGTTATCGAGCGATCCCGCCAGGTTCTCGGCCTGCCCGCCGATTGGCGCCTGGGCATCGTCGCGGCGTCCGACACCGGCGCCGTCGAGCTGGCGCTGTGGTCGCTGCTCGGCGCCCGCCCGGTCGACGTGCTGGCCCACGAGAGCTTCTCCGCGGCCTGGGCCACCGACGTGCTGACCCAGCTCAAGCTGGCCGACGCGCGCATCCTCAAGGCCCCGTACGGCCGGCTGCCCGATCTCGCCGTGGTCGATTTCTCCCACGATGTCGTGCTGGCCTGGAACGGCACCACCTCGGGCGTCCGCTTCCCCGACGGCGACTGGATCCCCGCCGACCGCACGGGCCTGGTGATCGCCGACGCGACCTCCGCCGCCTTCGCCATGCGCCTGCCCTGGGAGAAGCTCGATGTGGTCACCTGGTCGTGGCAGAAGGCGCTCGGCGGCGAGGCGGCGCACGGCATGCTGGCGCTGTCGCCGCGCGCGGTGGAACGCCTGCTGACCTACCAGCCCGCCTGGCCCCTGCCCAAGCTTTTCCGCCTGGTCAGCAAAGGCAAGCTCAACGAGGGCGTGTTCCGCGGCGAAACCCTCAACACCCCCAGCCTGCTGTGCGCCGAGGACGCGCTGGACGGCCTGCGCTGGGCCGCAGCCATCGGCGGCCTGCCGGCCCTGATCGCCCGCAGCGAAGCCAGCCTCGCCGCCGTCGCCGCCTGGGTCGCGCGGTCCGACTGGGCGGACTTCCTGGCGGAGGTTGCCTCGACCCGCTCCTGCACCTCGATCTGCCTGAAGATCACCGCGCCCTGGTTCGCCGCCCTCGCCGAACCCGACCAGCGCGCGGCCGCGAAACGACTCGCCGCCCTGCTGGAAAGCGAAGGCGTCGCCTACGACATCGCCGCCCATCGCGACTCCCCGCCCGGCCTGCGCATCTGGGCCGGCGCCACCGTGCAGCCGGACGACATCGCCGCCCTGCTGCCCTGGCTCGACTGGGCCGCGGCCCGCCTCTCCGCCGACTACGCGCCGCCGGGGGCACGCTGATGCCGAAGGTTCTCATCTCCGACAAGCTCTCCCCCGCCGCGGTCGAGATTTTCCGCGCCCGCGGCATCGAGACCGACGTCAAGACCGGCCTCTCCCCCGTCGACCTGCGCGCCATCATCGGCGACTACGACGGCCTGGCCATCCGCTCCGCCACC
>CAIMEK010000319.1 GCA_903839965.1 uncultured Acetobacteraceae bacterium
CGAGGCACCATGGCGTTCGAGTGTCATCCTCCCAGGATCGGGGTCGCGTACGGTTGCCTGCGAGAACGCAATGCAGCCGTCCCGCGATAGTTTTCCCGTCGTTGGCATTGGCGCCTCCGCCGGCGGCGTGGAGGCGTTGTCGCGCCTGTTCCACCACCTGGGGACCGAATTGCATGCGGCGTTCGTCGTGGTCACCCATCTGGCCCGGCATCGCGAGAGCCTGCTGCCCGAAATCCTCGCGCGCTACACCAGAATGCCGGTCGTCGCCGCCATCGATGGGCAGCCGATCGACCCCGGGCGCCTCTACCTGAACTCCCCGGACACCATCCTGACCGTCATGGACGGCCGGTTCGTGGTCACCGAGCGCACCGAAGAACGCAACCCGATCGACATTCTGCTCGCTTCCGTCGCGGTGTCGGCGGGGCACCGGGCGATCGCGGTCATCCTGTCGGGCACCGGAACCGACGGGGCCATCGGCGTGAAAGCGGTGCGCGAGGCGGGCGGCCTCACGCTGGCGCAGCGTTTCGACGGAGATCCGAACGCCCATCACGGCATGCCCGATGCGGCCGTGGCCACCGGCTTCGTGGACGACGCACTGCCGATCGAGGCGCTGGCGGCGCGCCTGACCGACTACATCGCCTCCTTCGCCACCATCGGGCTGAACGTCGAGCCGCCGGACGAAGAAGCGCGCCACCGCCTCGATGCCGCCAAGGCCGAGATCTGCACCATCCTGCAGGCCCGGGTGGGGCACGACTTCAGCGGCTACAAGACCAGCACCTTCCTGCGCCGGCTGGCGCGGCGCATGCAGGTCCGCCGCATTCTCGACCTGCCCGGCTATACCGCCTTCATCCGCGCCAACGCCGAGGAAGCCCACCTGCTGTTCCGCGAATTGCTGATCGGGGTTTCGTCGTTCTTCCGCGACCCGAGCGCCTACGATGTGCTCAACACCCTGGTGATCCCGAACCTGTTCAGCGGGCGCGATGCGAACGATTCGATCCGCGTCTGGGTGCCGGCCTGCTCGACGGGCGAGGAGGCGTACACCATCGCGATCCTGCTGCGCGAGCACGCCGGCACAAGCCAGGTCCGGTTGCAGATCTTCGCCACCGATGTGGACGAGAGCGCGCTGGCGGTCGCCCGGCAAGGCCGCTATCCGGCCAAGTTGCTCGAGTCCCAGCCAGCGGATCGGCTGGCGCGGTTTTTCGTGCGCGAGGGCAGCAGCTTTACGGTCGCCAAGGAAATCCGCGACATCTGCATGTTCTCCTGCCACAGCCTGATCAGGGACCCGCCGTTCTCGCGCGTCGATCTGATCTCCTGCCGAAACCTGCTGATCTATTTCGACGCGGCCCTGCAGAACCAGGTCATGCCGCTGTTCCACTATGCGCTTCGACCCGGCGGCTTCCTGTTCCTGGGGTCGTCCGAGCACGCCAGCCGGCATACCGCCCTGTTCGAGGCCATTGGCGGCAAGCACCGCGTGTTCCGCCGGCGCAACCTGCCGGGGCGGCCGACCATCTTCCCGTCCGTCCTGCAGTCCGTCGGGCAACACGCCTTGCGTGCCGTCCCCACGAGCCCGACCGCCGCCAAACCGAACATCGTGGCGCGTGGCCAGGCGCTTGTGCTCGACCGCTACGCGCCGGCCCATGTCATCGTCAACCGTGATTGGGGCGTGCTGCATTTCTCCGTCCGCACCGGGAAATACATCGAAGCGCCGTCCGGCTCGCCGAGTCGCGACCTGCTGGCCATGGTCCGCAAGGGGCTGGCGCCGTCGTTGCGCTCGGCGCTGAACGAGGTGGCCGAGACCGGGCGCGCGACGCGCCGCGACAACGTCGGCATGCAGACCGAGGCGGGCACGCAACCGGTCAGCATTGTCGTCGAGCCGATCCAGGATCGCGGCGTGGAGGCCGTGTGGCTGGTGATTTTCACCGACACCGTTCCGCCGGATGGCGAGGCGGAACGGGCGACGCCCGCCACCCCCACGGACCGCGACGAAGCGTTGCGGCAGCTGGAAGGCGAACTGGCCGAGACGCGCCAGCAACTGACGACCGTGATCGAGGAGCACCTGATTTCGGACGAGGAGCTGAAGTCGATCAACGAAGAGATGCTTTCGATGAACGAGGAGCTGCAATCCGCCAACGAGGAACTGGAAACCTCGAAGGAGGAGCTGCAATCCGTCAACGAGGAGCTGCACACCGTCAATGCCGAGCTGTCCGAAAAGGTCGGCGAACTCGACAACAGCAACAACGACATCCGCAACCTGCTCGACAGCACGCAAATCGCCACGCTGTTTCTCGACAAGGCCCTGAACATCCGCACCTTCACCCCGGCGGTCAGCGAGGTGTTCCGGCTGCTGCCCGCCGATCGCGGGCGTTCGATCCTCGATTTCGGCAACGCGCTCGATTACGGCGAACTCGTCGTCGACGTAGCCACCACGCTGGCCTCCGGCGCGGCGCTGGAGCGCAAGCTGGTCACCCGCGACGGCACCACGCATTTCCTGGTTCGCCTGCTGCCCTACCGCAAGGCCGACGACGTGATCGACGGCGTCATCCTGACCTTCGTGAACGTCACGTCGCTGGTCGAACTCGGGCACCAGCAGGCGCTGGTGAGCGAGCTGAACCATCGGGTGAAGAACGTGCTGACGGTGGTCACTTCGCTGGCCCACCAGCTTGCCCGGCGCTGCATGACGCTGCAGGAATTCGATGCCGGCTTCGCGGATCGGATGGCGGGGCTGGCCAGCACCCACTCGATCCTGGCACGCAACAGCTGGGTGACCGCACCACTCTCGGGGCTGATCATCGGAGAGTTGCGTGCCTTCGTTGCCGATGCCGGCCGGGTAACGGTCAGTGGCCCCGACGTGCAGTTGAACCCGCATGCCGCCACGACGCTCGGCATCGCCATCCATGAGCTGGCGACCAACGCCGTGAAATACGGTGCGCTTGCCGCCGAGCAGGGGCGGCTTGTCGTGACCTGGGCGTTCGAAATGCGCGACGCAGCCGAATGGCTCGTGCTGGAGTGGCGCGAGAACGGTGGACCGCCGGTCGTCGAACCGCAACGCAAAGGCTTCGGAACCGAACTGATCGAACGCAGCCTGGCATACGAGTTCGACGGCAGCGCCCGCATCGAGTTCCTGCCCGACGGCGTCCTGGTGACGCTCGCCCTACCGGGAGAACACGTGACCCACGGTGCGGGGCTCGCCCATGCCCGGCCGTCGGAACCCGCCGCCGGCCCGGTCTGAGGGGCTCGAAGGCACCACCCGACATGGCATCGCCGGAGTTCCCGATGCGCGAACCGAACGTGCTGATCGTGGAAGACGAGATGTTGCTCGCCATGATGTACGAGGATGTCCTGTCGGCCGAGGGCTGGCGGATCGTCGGGCCGGTCGGCCGCCTCAACAAGGCGGTCGCCCTGGCCGGGAGCGCGGCCATCGATGTCGCGCTGCTGGACGTTAACCTGCATGGCGAGCCGAGCTACCCGGTCGCGCGCGTGCTCGCGGAGCGGGGCATTCCGTTCGCATTCGTGACCGGATACGAGGGCAATATCGTCGCCCCGGGCTTCCAGGCACGGCCGGTGCTCACCAAGCCTTGCCGCGCCGCCGAGATCGTGACCGTGCTGCGAAACCTGCTGGCCTGCGCGCAGGACGCCGCCGCCGGCTAACGCAGCACGCCGCGCAGCACGATATCGCGCCAGATCCGCTACGGCGTCACCCCGGCGTCGGGGGCGTTGTAGGCGCCGGAGAAGCTCACCACCGTCACGGCCTCATCCAAAGCCGCTCCCCGCCATTGCCGAAGCCGGCGATCCATTTGTAACGACAGCGCGTTGCCCACGGTCAGACCCGCGCGTGCCTGGTCGGCGAACAGGTCCGCATCGTGCGGAAACTGCGCCGGCAACAATGCCTCCGGCGGCGGCACGCGGCCGCGGCCGAGGGCGATGCCATCCAGCAGGCCGGCGGCGAATTTTTCCGCAAGGTCGGGCGCAAATCCTGCGGTCCGCGGCGCGGCGGGCACCCAATCCGAAACGCCGGCGACGGCGGCACCGGCAGAAAGCAGAAAGGAACGCCGATGCATCGGACGAGCTTCCATTCCGATATCGCAACCGTTCAGTTGGGAGCCCGGACCGCCTGCTGTCAACCGGCTTTCGCCAGCAGCGCCAGCGCCGCGGCAAAGGCCTGGTCCGCATCGAGGTCCGTGGTGTCCAGCACGCTGGCATCGTCGGCCGGGCGCATCGGCGCGGTGGCGCGGGCGGCGTCGGCGGCATCGCGGGCGCGCAGTTCCGCGGTGACGGTGTCCAGCTCCGCCGCGACGCCGCGGCCGCGCAGTTCCTTCCACCGGCGCTCCCCGCGCGCTTGTGCACTCGCGGTGACATAGAGCTTGGCCGAGGCGTCGGGGAACACCACGGTGCCGATGTCGCGCCCGTCCAGCACCGCGCCGCG
>CAIMEK010000320.1 GCA_903839965.1 uncultured Acetobacteraceae bacterium
CCGGCATAGCGCTCGCGCAGCGCCGCGACGATGGCGTCGGTATCGACCCCCACCGGCAACAGGTTCGCCAGCGCGCGCACCCCGACCGGCGCGCCGGCGGCGAACACCATGGCCTCGGCGAGGCGCAGCGCGTCCTCCAGCGCCTCCGGCGACAGCGTAGCCGGTGCCGGAGCCGAGTCGCTCTCGATGTCAGGATCGGGTTGGTTCATCAGTGTCCTCCGCGCCCGCCGACGCCCGCTCCGTGCGGCGCAGCAGGATCGGGCCGAATGGCCTCTCCTGGCGCAGCCGCAGCTGGCCGCCGCGCGCCATTTCCAGCCCCGCCAGCAACGTACTGGCCAGCGCCGCCCGCCGCTGCAAGGGGGAACCGGGCTCCTCCGGCAGGAACCGCTCCAGGTTGCTCCAGTCCGGCAGCGAGCCGACCAGGGCAGCCAGCCGGGCGAGCGCGTCCTTGATGGTCCAGACCGTCACCGGCGGCGGCCGGTACTGCCGGTTGCCCAGCCCGCGCCGCATTGCCAGCAGGAACGCCCTGAGCAGCCCGGGCAGGTCCAGCGCCAGCGGGGAACGGTCGGTTTCCGTCAGGTCCTCGGGCATGCCGCGGGCGAACACGTCCTGGCCCAGCACCGGACGGGCGTTCAGCCAGGCCGCGGCCAGCCGGATCACCTGCAGGTCGCGCAGCCGGGCGGCCAGCAGCTCGGCGGCCTGCTCGCCTTCATCCTGCGCGGCGCTGCCGACGGGCAACAGCAGGCGCGACTTCAGCCACGCCAGCCAGGCCGCCATCACCAGCCAGTCCGCGGCGAGCTCCAGGCGCACCCGCCGCGCCCCCTCGATCATGGCCAGGTACTGGTCGACCAGCGACAGGATCGAAACCCGGGCGAGATCCACCTTCTGCCCGCGCGCCAGCTCCAGCAGCAGGTCGAGCGGCCCTTCGAACCCCTCCACGCGCACCATGAGCGCATCGGCCGATGCGGCCTCGGCAGCGGCGGCCGGGTCGGGCGGGTCAGACATCGCCGTCGACGCCCAGCACGCGCAACACCAGGAACAGGTCGCGCGGATGCCCGGCGGCGTCGACCATCACCTGGAAGATCGGGTCGCCGATGGCGTGCAGCCAGGCCGCCAGCGGGTTGAAGCGGATGCCGAACTCACCCAGCAGCGGCGGCGCCACCAGCACCAGCAGCAGCACGATGACGATGCCGGCCCGCTCCAGCCGCGCCCAGGCCATGGCCAGCCGCTCCGGCAGCAGCCCCACCACCACCCGCCCACCGTCCAGCGGCGGGATCGGCAACAGGTTGAAGGTGCCCAGCGCCAGGTTCGCCATGACGAAGAAGCCGATGAAGATCAGCGCGTAGGCACGCACCATGTTGGGCAGGGCAGGGGTGAGGTGCAACGCCAGGATGGCCACGAAGGCCAGCACGTAATTGGCCAGCGGCCCGGCCAGCGCCACCAGCATCATGCCGCGCCTTGGGTCACGGAACCGCCAGGGCGCGATCGGCACCGGCTTCGCCCAGCCGAAGAACAGCCCGCCGGTATGCAGCACCATCTGCGCGGCCAGGAAAATCCCGGGCAGGATGATGGTGCCGACGCGATCGACATGCACCAGCGGATTGAGCGACAGCCGGCCGAGCCGCTTGGCCGTGTCGTCGCCCATCGCCAGCGCCGCATAGCCGTGCGACACCTCGTGCAGGATGATGGCGGCCACCAACGCCACGAAGGACAGGATCAGCTCGGGCCAATCGGTCACGTCAGCAATCCGTCCCGTTCCTGCACCAGTGCCTCCTCATCCAAGGCGACCCGCCGCGCGGACGCCAGCGCCCGCGCCGCCGCCAGCCGGGCCACCGCCGCCGCGCTCAATGGCGGACAGCGCGCCAGCAGATCGGCGGTCGGCGACAATTCGCCGGCGCAATACAGCGCCACATCGCAGCCTGCCGCCAGTGCGCCCAGCGCGCGCTCCGTTGGCGTTCCGGTCAGCGCCTGCATGGCCAGGTCGTCGCTCACCAGCACGCCGCCGAAGCCGATCCGCCCGCGCACCACCTGCCGCAGGATCGGCGCGGACAGCGTGGCCGGCCGGTCTGCGTCGAGCGCCGGATAGCGGATATGCGCGGTCATCATCCAGGGCAAATCCGCGTTGGCGCTGAACGGCAGCCAGTCCGCTTGCAGGTCGTCGGCGGGCACCACCGGCAGTTCCAGGTGGCTGTCCACCCGGGCCTGGCCGTGCCCGGGCACATGCTTGCCCACCGGTTGCACGCCGGCGGCGAGCAGCCCGTTCGCCAGCGCCCGGCCGAGCTGCGCCACGTCGCGCGGCGCCTCGGCGAAGGCGCGGTCGCCGATGACGCCGTGCGCGCCCGGCAGACACCGATCGAGCACCGGCGCGCAGGCCACATCGAAGCCGGCGCCGGCGCAGTCCAGGCCGATCAGCGCCCCGGTCAGCCAGGTCGCGCGCAGGCCGGCGGCCGGGCTGCGCGCGAACAGCGCGCCATGCGCCGCGGCCGGCGGGTGCGCCCGCCAGTGCGGCGGC
>CAIMEK010000321.1 GCA_903839965.1 uncultured Acetobacteraceae bacterium
CAGCCGTCGTGGGAGCAATCTCCCCGCTCATACTCACCTCACCAACCGCCAGCTTCCACCACCGCCTGGCTAACCCAGCACGACGGCGAAAGCAGGCCGTAAACTACCCCTTTCGGGGCTTATTTTAGTGCCTATGGGGCGCTGCCCTGGACCCGCCAAGGGCCGTGAGGCCCTTGGAACCCGTCACTTTTCTTGATCGCGGCGGCACCTGTTCAATTTGAACTCAGTATCGTTTGATGGCTGCTGGCGCAGCCAAGTAAGGCAGGGCTTATCGAAATCTCGTAGCCCGCATCTTGATGCGGGGCCTTGCTGCAGGGCGACAATATCCGCATCAGGATGCGGGCGACCAGCTCGCTGAAATTGACGCATCACACCAAAGTGCTCGGCGAATTACTTGCGTAATGTGCCGACAGCGATGTGGGATACGCGTAAGCGCCCGCGCTCGCCGCAACCGGGGCCGGGCATAAGGGGGAGGGCCAGCCCAATGACGTCCCATGACGACGCCGAACGCCGCCTGCGCGAACTCACCGAGTCCCGCTTCAAGGACTATGCCGCCGAGGTGCTGGCGGCGAAATCCTGGGCCGACCACGATGCCTCCAAACAGGCCGCCCGCGAAAAGCGCCGCCGCGATTTCGTCGCCTCCCTCGGCATCGACCTCAAGAAATTCGATGCGGGCCTGGAAAAAGACGACCGCGCGCAGGAAGCGGAGTTGAAATCCTTTCTTGCCGAATTCCGCGCCAAAAGCGCCACCCGCCGCCCGCTCCGCGCCGCCGACGCCCGCGCCGCGGCACTCCGCAGCGAGGTGCTGGCCGAATCCGGCCACATGGTGCTGCCGGCGGCCGCCTCATCCATCTTCGCGGCCGACAAGGCGCTGCTGACGGACATTGGTGGCCTGGAATGGATCAATGGCCCGATCAACAGCGGCTGGGTCTTCCCCGACGACCCTTCCCTCATCCGCATCAAGGACAGCGAGCACTATCCCAACGCGCTCTGCTGGGACAACCGGCAGACCCCGTATCCGGAATTCGCCACCCATTTCACCTTCACCCCGGCCGAGACCGGCACCTACGAGATGACCGCCGTGCTCGCCTTCCACGGTTTCTACGTCCTGCGCTGCGACGATAGCTGGTGGAACTGCCGCGACGCCGGCGTGCGACTGACGGTGCAGACCAACGTGCACCAATACGCCGATATCGGCTGGAAGGACTTCCCGGCCCTGCTCGACGTCGAGAAGGACAACACGGAGGAGGTCACCAACTTCGACCGCACCTTCTTTCTCGACACCACCACCCAGCTGCGCGCCGGCGACCCGGTGATCGTCACCGCCAAAGGCGTCGTGCAAGCCTACGCCCATGGCGGCGGCGCCTACGCCGAACTCAACTTCGCCGACGGCACCGCCAACTATGTCTATCCGCTCTTCCTATCGGTGCAACAGGTCTAGGCACCGGCAGGAAAGCAAGCATAGCAAGTGTAGCCTGCCATTGGCGGAGCGTAATGCGGGGTTGGGTCGGGTCTGCACCGATTCGGTCGCGGCGTCTGCGGCCCGCCGAAATCGCGGCGCCGGTCCGTTGCAACCGCCTGAACCCGCATTGCGCTGTGCGAATGCGAACGACTTTTGCTCGCTTGTTTCCCCCTCCCCCAAGCGCTTTCGGCACGCAAGCGCGTGCCTGTCGCGGCTTTGGGGGAGGGGTCGCGACAAGAGCCATCATTCCGGTCGGTTGGTATAAAGCCGGGCGTCGTCGTACCAACGAACAACACCATGCGGAAACCCACTGGAATCACATCCTACCGTGACCATCCAACTTACATTCCGCCAGCGTTCAGAGACAGTCCCTAAGGGCGTTGCATTGCCAAAAGCAGCATTATTTTATGCATAGTAGCGGCAGAACGCCTCTTGAGGTGGATTAAAAGCCGATGCTTCCTTTGTTCCTTCTGCTTGGCGTGGTTTTTCTTTGTCATAGGTGGCCGCAATGACCTTCGGCGATCCCCAGAGGAACATTGCCATCACGAGGAAGAAATCATATTATGTTACCTAATTGGCAATATGAGCCCGAATGCGGGCAACCATACCAAAGGAGGTCGAGATGTGTAACGTAAGGCTCACTGCACCAACCTTTTTTTGGCGGCAGCGTTGTTGGCCGCCATGGTCGCCACGCCAGCCATGGCGGCAACGTTTACTGGCCAAGGATCTTGCATAGGGAATTTCATTACACGCAATGGCAGTAACCCAGCTCAACAGAATGGCGCCTTCCTCGTAAAATTCGATGAGAACGGCAAGGTCGCGAGATTTATCCTTAATACTGGATATTACGAAGCTCTAGACCCGGTGACCAAGGCAGCGTTAGGGAAGGATATGCCGTCACCCTCAATGCGTACAAACGCAGCCGATGCGGAAGAAATGCTCGTGACGGTATTTCTATACGAGTTCCATTTCAAATTAGGCACGAACACTGTGCGAGTGATCATGCCACGCTCGCAGGCTTCCGGACAGATAAGCTGCGGCAAGAACGATGAAGATGCGGCTGTCTCGTACGGATCGCTTCCCAAGTAGCGAACGGAGGGCGAAGTGCCCTTGCATTCCACCTCACCGGCGCCGCCCACTCGGCGCTGCACCTTAACCGACCCCACCCCGTGGGACCTGATGAGGCGTCCACCATGCCGGCGAACATCAAGCCCGAAATCCGCTTCCTGCCGGACGGCGCCATAACGTTGTCGAATGGCGGCCACGGCGACGCCGCCGCGATGGCCCTTCCCTGAACCGACGCGACGGCGCCTCCCGGGTGGCCCCACCGCCCTATCGCAAATTTTGCGCTTGCATTCCGCGGCGATTTATGTTCTTGTTTTGTTCATGACCCTCGCCACCCCCCTCTCCGCACCAGCCCGCTTCGCGCTGGTCATCGACGGGCTGTGCCGGGCGGTCGCGGCGCGCATCGCCGCAAAAACGATCGCGGAAGCGCTCATCACCCTCATCTGGCGCCGGCTGCGCCGCATCGACACCCGGTTCCAGGCGCTTGTCGCGCGGTTTCGCGCCGGCACGCTGCGCGTCATGGTGGCCGCACCCCGCCATGCCGCCCCCCGCCAGGTCCCCGGTGCCGCCGCGGCCGGCCCTGCCCCGCGGTTTCGGCTGGTTGCTTCCTCTCGTGCCCTGTGAGGCGGCCTGCCGTGCCAGCCAGTTGCGCGCCGTGCTGGCCGAGCCCGAAATGGCGGCGCTGATCGCGGCCTCGCCGCAAGCGGCGCGCCTCCTTCGCCCCCTGTGCCGCATGCTCGGCCTGGAGCCGGCCTTGCTCGCGCGCCCCGCCAACCCGGCAACCGCCGCTCCCCCCGCCAACCCGCCGACCGCCGCTTCCCCCGTCAACCCGCCAACCGCCGCGCC
>CAIMEK010000322.1 GCA_903839965.1 uncultured Acetobacteraceae bacterium
GTTGAGGCATCCCCTGACCCCCCTTTCGCCAAGACCCCCTAAACGAACGGGTTCCAAGGGCCTCCCGGCCCTTGGCGGGGTCCAGGGGCAGCGCCCCTGGCCTTGCTTATCAGTCGCTGGCCAGTTGGCCGTGTTCGGGGCGGATGGGGGTGCAGGGCAGTTTGCGGCGGGCCAGGGCGGTGCAGGCCTGGTGGGCTTCGGACTGGCTGAGGCCGGTGAGCAGGGCGCGCCAGGTGGCGTGGCCGCGCACGGTGGCGGCTTCGACCCGCACGTCGCCGTCGTCGGCGGCGCGGCGGGCGGCCATGGCGGCCTGGCGGGCGGCGGATTCGCTGGAGAACGCGCCGACCTGCACGCTCCACCGCGCCACCACGCGGCGCGGGGGCGGGGCGGCGTTGGCCACCGCGACGATGCTGGGCATGCGGCTGGCGACGCGCAGGCTGGTGCCCGGCACGTCCAGGCGCTCGAACGCCTGGTCGAGCAGGGCGGTCATGTGCACGTCGCGTTGCGGGTTGGAGGAGGCGCCGAAGATCACGCCGATCAGCCGCACGTCGGCGCGCACCGCCGAGGTGACGAGGTTGTGGCCGGAGGCTTCGATGTAGCCGGTCTTGATGCCGTCGGCGCCCGGATAGGACTGCAGCATGCGGTCGTGGTTGGCGATGGTGCGGCCGTGCCAGACGAACAGCGGGGTGGAGAACCAGCGGTATTCGGCCGGGAAGTCGCGCACCAGGTGGCGGGCCAGGGTGGCCATGTCGCGCGCGGTGGTGACCTGCTGCGGGTCGGGCAGCCCGGAGGCGTTGCGGAACACGCTGCGGCTCATGCCGAGGCCGCGGGCGCGCAGGGTCATCATCTGCGCGAAGCGGTCTTCGTCGCCGCCCAGCATTTCGCCCAGCGCGGCGGCGGCGTCGTTGGCCGACAGGGTGACCAGGCCGAGGATGGCCTGCTGCACGGTGATGCGGGTGCCCGGCAGCAGCCCGAGCTTGGACGGGCTCACCGAGGCGGCGTGGCCCGACACCGGCACGTACTGCTCGAGCAGGACCCGGCGGTCGCGCAGCGCCTCGAACACCATGTACAGCGTCATCATCTTGGTCAGGCTGGCCGGATGGCGCAGGTCGTCGGCGCTGACCGCCGACAGCACGTTGGCGTTGGCGGCGTCGATGACGATGGAGCTGTAGCGGTCCGAGCCGATCTGCGCCTGCGCGGGGGTGGCCACCACCACGCTGAATGCCAGCAAAGCCGCGGCGATGCGCAGGGCGTTGGAGATGATCGCATCGTAAACGCGGCGCATGGCAGGCATACGGACGTCTCTCCAGGCTCGGCCGTTGCCGATCCTACAGTCGGCGGCGCATCGCTGTCCATATGGCGATGACAGGAAAGCGAGGGGTATTTGAAGGGGTTATTACGTTTCGCTCAGGTTGCGCCTTGGGCTGGCCCGTGAGCCGCCCCGGCGCGTTATTGTGCACCGCACAAAAAATCCATTGACCCGGCCGGATGGGCTGCCTATATCGGTTGTGCTGCAGTGCAGCAAAAGATCAGGCCGCAGGTTCGGCGAAGCAGGGGAGAAGGTGCGATGGCAAAGCGAATGGGAGATGTTGCGCTGACGGCGGCCGAACAGGCCGAGGCGGCGGGCGGAAAGGTTTTCGACACGATGGCGGCCGGCCCTTTGGCTGGCCTTGAAAAGACCCAAGCAGAGGTGAAGGCGAACATGGACAAGGCGACGAAGACGACCGAAGAGCTGGTGGCGTTCGGGCAGGGCAACCTGGAGGCTTGCGTCAAGGCGAGCCAGATCTGGGCCGCCGGGCTGCAGGAGCTGACCAGGACGGTTGCCGCCAGCGCGCAGGCGCAGCTCGACGAGACGCTGGCGAGCGTGCAGGCGCTGAGCGGCGTGAAGACGCTGAAGGACGCGGTCGAGTTGCAGACCAGCCTGGCGCGCGGCTCGATGGAAAAGGCGATGGCCGAGACCGGCAAGCTCACCGACGCCTCGCTGAAGCTGGCCGAGCAGGCCTGGGCGCCGCTGACCGCGCGGGTGACGCTGGCGGTCGAGAAGTTCGGCCACACGGCCTGACGCACGGCGTCGCGGCTTTCCTGCCCGTTCGCGGGCGGGCACACGGCAAAGGCCCGGGGGGTTTCCCGGGCCTTTGTTTTGTCCGTCGTCCCGCCCCGGGGATCGTTCCGCCGACCCTGCTGACCGGGAGTTGTTCCGCATGGCGCGGATGCGTTGCCCTTTCATCGGCGCCGCGGTTTCCGATATGTTGACACCATGGAGTGTCGAATGACGTCGGGCGTGCCGGGCCGGCTGGTGGTGGCGCACTCCCGGAACACTGCCGGAGATGAGCGGTTTCGAACGATGGATGAATACGAACGGCACTGGCTGATGGGCGGACCACCCGGCGAGGGCGGCGGCAAGGACGGCCGCGGCAACGGTGGGCGCAACGGCGGCGGCGAGGGGCCGAACACCGCGGTGGTGGTCAAGGCGCGGCCGAAGACGCGCAAGCCGGCCATGTACAAGGTGCTGATGCTCAACGACGACTACACGCCGATGGAATTCGTCGTGCACGTGCTGGAGCGGTTTTTCCAGAAGTCGCGCGAGGAGGCCACCCGCATCATGCTGCACGTGCACCGCCGGGGCGTGGGCGTGTGCGGCGTGTTCACGTATGAGGTGGCGGAGACCAAGGTGACGCAGGTGATGGATCTGGCGCGGCAGAACCAGCACCCGCTGCAATGCACGATCGAGAAGGATTAGGGATTCTCCAGGTATTTTGTCTCGCGTTTCGGCAGTTCGATGCGAACCTGTCCGAGAATTTAGCTGGGTTGTCCGTATTTAGGTGGTGCGGCCGGACGCCAATCGAGAAAGAATGATGCAAGTCGCGGTCGCCGCAGCCTCGTTCGCGCCGACATGCTGTGCATTCCGATAGCGCGCGACGCGATCCGGGCGCGATGCTGGGCTACCGGCAACACGTTGAGTGCCGGCGACACTGAGTGAAGGAGCGTTGCTTCATGCTGTCACGAAACCTCGAACAGACGCTCCACCGCGCCCTCTCGCTCGCCAGCGAGCGTCGGCACGAATACGCCACCCTGGAGCATCTGCTGCTCGGCCTCACCGACGACACCGACGCGGCCACCGTGCTGCGCGCCTGCGGGGTCGATATCGACAAGCTGCGGGCCGACCTGACCGAATTTCTCGACAAGGACCTTGCTGGCCTGGCCACCGACCGGCCCGGCGACCCCAAGCCGACCGCGGGCTTCCAACGCGTGGTGCAGCGCGCCGCCATTCATGTGCAGTCCTCCGGGCGCGACGAGGTGACCGGGGCCAACGTGCTGGTGGCGCTGTTCAGCGAGCGCGAGAGCCACGCCGTGTATTTCCTGCAGACCCAGGACATGACCCGGCTGGACGCGGTGAACTTCATCAGCCACGGCATCGCCAAGGCGCCGGGACGCGGCCAGCAGCGCCAGGCGCCGGGCGGCGGCGGCGGGCCGAACGAGGCCAGCGGCGAGCCGGAGCGCGAGGAAAAGCCGTCGCGCCGCGGCCAGGACGCGCTGTCGAACTACTGCGTGAACCTCAACAAGAAGGCCATGGCGGGCAAGATCGACCCGCTGATCGGGCGCGAGAGCGAGATCGAGCGCACCATTCAGATCCTGTGCCGGCGCACCAAGAACAACCCGCTCTACGTGGGCGACCCGGGGGTGGGCAAGACCGCCATCGCCGAGGGCCTGGCCAAGCGCATCGTCGAGGGCGACGTGCCCGAGGTGCTGGCGAAGTCCACCATCTACGCGCTCGACATGGGCGCGCTGCTGGCCGGCACGCGCTATCGCGGCGACTTCGAGGAGCGGCTGAAGGCGGTGGTGACCGAACTGGAGGCGCTGGCCAACGCGGTGCTGTTCATCGACGAGATCCACACCGTGATCGGCGCCGGCGCCACCAGCGGCGGCGCCATGGATGCGTCGAACCTGCTGAAACCCGCCTTGGCCTCCGGCAATCTCCGCTGCATCGGCAGCACAACGTATAAAGAGTTCCGCAACTACTTCGAGAAGGACCGCGCCCTGGTGCGGCGCTTCCAGA
>CAIMEK010000323.1 GCA_903839965.1 uncultured Acetobacteraceae bacterium
ATGAACCGCTTCACCAGCCGGTCTTCCAGCGAGTGGAACGCCACCACCACCAGCCGGCCGCCCTCGCCCAGCAAGTCCACCGCGCCCTGCAGCGCCCGCTCGATCTCGCCCAACTCGTCGTTCACGCGCACCCGGAGCGCCTGGAAGCTGCGCGTCGCCGGGTCGAGGCTGGACCGCTCCGGCGGCACCACGGAGCGCACGATGCTGGCCAGGCCCTGGGTGGTGAGGATGGGTGCCAAGGCGCGCGCCGCGACGATGGCGTGGGCGATGCGGCGCGACAGCCGCTCCTCGCCGAAGCGGAACAGAATATCGGCCAGTTCCTGCTCGGGCAGCCCGTTCACCAGGTCGGCCGCGGTCGTCCCATCCGCTCCCATGCGCATGTCGAGCGGCCCGTCGCTGCGGAACGAGAAACCGCGCGCCGGATCGTCGAGCTGGAACGACGACACGCCGAGGTCCAGCACCACGCCGTCGAGGCTGGTCACGCCGCGCTCGCGCAGCAGCATGAGCATGTCGCCGAAGCGGCCCTGCAACAGGTGCAGCCGGCCGGGATGGCGGGCAAGCAGGGCGGCGCCGCGGCCGATCGCCGCGGGGTCGCGGTCGATCGCCCACAGCGTGCAGGCGGCGCGGTCGAGGATGGCGCCGGCATAGCCGCCGCCGCCGAAGGTGGCGTCCAGGTAGCGGCCGCCGTCGTGCGGCGCGAGGGTTTGCAGCATCTCCTGCAACATCACCGGGACATGTTCGCTCATGCGGCGCTCCCGGGCAGCGTGAACGCGCGCTCGCGCACGCTGACGCGTGCCTGCAGGCGGCGACGCTCCGCGGCGGCCGGTTCCCAAATCTGGAAGGTGCGGCCGAGTCCCATGAACACCACGCCGTCAACCAGGTTCGCGTGCTGCTTCAAACACTCGGGAACGGTTATGCGTCCCTCCTTGTCCGACTCGACTGGAAAAGCATCGGCAAAGATTGTAGCAGCGAGATCCTCCTGTTCTTCGCTGAACACCTCAAGTTTCTGCATTGGCGCCGACAGCTCCTCGAACGCGTCGGGGGGCCAGCACTCGATGCAGGGGTGCTTGTGCGAGGGTCGGAGCACAAGTTCGACGACACCGTCGCCGTTTTTCCTGATCTGGTTGCGCAACGGCGCGGGGATGGATACGCGACCCTTGGCGTCCAGCCTGTTCTGATGGGTCCCCAGGAATTGGGTCATCCGGCCGGTGTCGCCCCTTCCCGCGTGGTTCGCCTGCCCAAAAAGATGCGGCTGTGCTAGGTTCCCCGGACGCAGGCGCCGCCGGCCTTGCGAGGGGGGTCCCCGGGGCCGCCATCATTCTGCCCTTGGGAGGCCATGGGATACCATGGGCAAACATGGGCGTCAAAGGGATTGTCCCTTACGGGACGGCGATTCGTTGGTGCCAGACGGTCTGTAAGCCGGGTTCTGTCCGGCCTTGCGACCGGGACGACCATTCCTCTGGGACGCGCCTCGCGGCACGCCTCACGCGACCAACCCGGGCGACGAGGCGGGAATGCCCCTGCGGCACGGGCTTTCGTCCGCCCGCCGGCCGCCCCTATTCGGTCTTGCTCCCGGTGGGGTTTACCGTGCCACCCCCGTTGCCGGGGGTGCGGGGCGCTCTTGCCGCTCCGTTTCACCCTTGCCCGCGGGGAATTGCTTCCTTGCGCGGGTGGTCTGTTCTCTGTGGCACTTTCCCTGGGGTCGCCCCCGCCGGCAGTTGGCCGGCACCGTATTCCCGTGGAGCCCGGACTTTCCTCTGCCGTTACGTGCGGCAGCGGTCGTCCGACCGTCTGGCAGGGTTCACATGGGCGCGAGAGGGAGTCGCGTCAACGTCCGTCGCACATCTGCGCAACGGCGAGCAGGCGGGCGAGCGTTCCGCCATCCGCCTGGCCATTGACGGCCTCGCCGCGCCAGTGCCGCTGGAAGGCGCGCAGCACGGTGGCCAGCGCCGGGTCGAGCGGCCCTTCCGGCGCCACCTCGTAGCCGATGCGCCCAAGCGCCGCGCGCACGTCGCGCAGCGCCGCGGCGTCGCGCACCGCGCCCCCTGTGCCGAGGTCCGGCACGCCGTCGGGCCACAGGCCGACGCCGTTGCGCGCCAGCCCTTCCCAGTCGAACTTCTCGCCGGGATCGTCCTTGCGGTCGGGCGCGACATCGCTGTGGCCGACGATGTTGCGCGCCGGCACGGGGTGGCGCGACAGAATCTCCAGGCACAGGTCGCACACCGACACGAGCTGCAGCACCGGAAAGTCGCGGTAGCCGAATTCGTGGCCCGGATTGACGATCTCGATGCCGATCGAGCGCGCATTCAGTGCCCGCTGGCCGCGCCAGTACGACACCCCGGCATGGAACGCCCGCCGCGCTTCCGGCACCAGCCGCAGCACGTTGCCGTCCTCGTCCACCACGTAGTGGCTGGACACTTTCGCCGCGGGATCGCGCAGCCGCGCGATCGCTTCCCCCGCGGTCCGCATGCCGGTGTAATGCAGGATCACCATATCGATCCCGCAGCCGTCCGGCCGGTCGTCCTGGTTCGGGCTGGGCCGCTCGCGGATCGGCAGCGTCATACCGGCAGCCCTTTGGGCTGACCCGCATGAGTGTTGTTTTGCGCGCGGACTGCCGCGCCCCCGCGATACCAGCGACCCTTGCCACCGGAACAGTCGGCGCCAAGGGTCGTTGGTATCACAGGCCGCGCTCCCGCTTGATGCGGTCCCAGGCGGCATTGATGCGCGCCACCTTGTCGGAGGCACTGGCGATGAACTCGGGCGGCACGCCACGGCCGGCCAGGGTGTCCGGGTGGTTCTCGCGCATCAGCTTCTTCCAGGTGGTGTGCACGTCCTCGTCGCTGGCGGTGCGCCGCAGGCCCAGCAGCGCATACGGATCGTCCTCGGGCTGGCCGGCCGGCGCGCGCGCGCGGTGGCCGCTGGCGCGCTCCCACGAGTCCTCGTCCAGCCGGAACGCCATGTGCACGCGGCGCAGGAAGGCCTGCTCGGCGACGGTGAGCGGGCGGTCGGCGCGCGCGATGACGAACAGCGCCGCCAGCACGTCTTCCAGCATGCCGCGATTGTCGGCGAAACTCTCCCCCATCTGCGTTGCGTATGTCTCATAACCATCCGAGCTGTCGCGGGCCTGGTCGAACAGCCGGCCGACATCGGCGGCCGCCTGCGCGGGAATGCGGAAGCTGCGCTTGAAGGCGTCGATTTCCGCCCGGTTCACCGGTCCGTCGCATTTCGCCAGCTTGGCCGACAGCACCACCGAGGCGACCGCGAAATACTGTTCGCGCTGGCCGAGCATCGCGGCCATCCGCGCCGCGCCGAACTGGTTTGCGCCGGGCAGCCCGAAACGCAATTGGCCGAAGCCGCCGTTCTCCGCCGCATGGCCGAGCGCCGCCCCGACCACCGCCCCGAACGGGCCAGCCATGGCGAAGCCGGCCACCGCGCCGATGATCTTGCCCCACACGCGCCCGCGTACCCTCTGCTATCGGAAAGCCTCTATCATGCGGGGATTACCGGGAGCAAAAGAGCCCCGCAAACCCAAAAGGCACCAACGGACAATATTATGACAGCCTGGCAGTTTTGGATCGATCGCGGCGGCACTTTCACCGATCTCGTCGCCCGCGACCCGCAGGGCCGGCTGTCCACCCACAAGCTGCTGTCCGAGAACCCGGAACGCTACCGCGACGCCGCCCTGGCCGGTATCCGCACGGTGCTCGGCATCGCGCTCGACGCGCCGATCCCGCCCGGCCTGATCGAGGCGGTGAAGATGGGCACCACCGTCGCCACCAACGCGCTGCTGGAACGCAAAGGCGAGCGTACCCTGCTGGTGGTCAACCGCGGCTTCGCCGACGCGCTGCGCATCGGCAACCAGGCACGGCCGCGCCTGTTCGACCTCGCCATCGTCCTGCCGTCGCTGCTCTACGAGGCGGTGGTGGAAATCGGCGGACGGGTCGACGTCAGCGGGGCGGAGCTGGAACCGCTCGACGAGGCGGCCGCCCGCGCCGCC
>CAIMEK010000324.1 GCA_903839965.1 uncultured Acetobacteraceae bacterium
AGGCGCGCACGCTGGGGTTCATGCTGGCGCTGTTCTGGGCCGCGGTCTGGGTGGGGTTCGGCACCTTCGGACCCGGGCGGCTCTATTGGCCGCGCGGGACGGCCATCATCGAGTCGATGCGGATTGTTAACGGCGACGCGGCCGCCTGCGGCGTGGCGGTGGAGCCGGCCGACCGCTGGGCGGCGAGTGGCGGATACGCGGCGATGCGGCCAGACATCCGTCTTTACGGCTTCCGCACCGACGCGGACCGGCGGCAGGCCGAGGCGTTCAATTACATATATTCCAACACGGAAAAGGATTTCGCGTCCGACGGTTTTGTCCTCCTCCGCTGCTGGCAGGGCCAGTCGATCTGCCTGTGGCACCGGCCGGGAGCCTGCGACCCGACGGGAGGAAAACCCGTGGTGGTGACCCAGACGCCGGGCTGAGCGGCGCGCTTCAGTTCGCGGCTTGCAAGGCCGCCGGGGCCTCTTGCAGGCGCAGCCCGAGCGTCGCGGCGGTGGCGATGAAACGGTCCACGGCGGTGTCCACCTGCGCCTCGCTGTGGCTCGCCGTCACGCTGCATCGCAACAGCGGCTGCCCGTCCGGCGTCGCCGGCGGCAGCGTCAGGTTGACGTAGATCCCCTGCCCCAGCAACGCGTTCCAGAACGTCACCGCGCTCGCCACATCCGGCATGCGCACCGCGACGATCGGGCTCACCCGCGGCCCCAGCCGGAATCCGGCGGCCTGCAGGTTGCCGTAGAACCGGGTCGCGTTCGCCCACAGTCGCTGGCGCAGCACCGGCATGCCAGCCAGCTGGCGCAGCGCGGCGCGCGTCGAGGCGATCACCGAGGGCGGCGCGGAGGCGGTGAACATGTAGGGGCGGCAGGCCAAGCGCAGGATCTCGAAGCCGGGGATGTCCGACACGCAATAGCCGCCGACGCTGCCGAGGCTCTTGGAGAAGGTGCCGACGATGAAGTCGACGTCCTGCTCCACCCCCACCGCTTCGGCCAGCCCGCGCCCGCGCTCACCGAGCACGCCGAAGGAATGCGCCTCGTCCACCAGCAGGGAGGCGCCGGTGTCGCGCTTCACCTCGGCGATCTCGGCCAGCGGGGCGACATCGCCGAGCATCGAATAAATGCCCTCCACCACGATGAGCCGGCTGCCCGGCGCCTCGCCGATGCGGCGCAGGCGGCGGTGGAGATCGTCCGGGTCGTTGTGGCGGAAGCGGATCACCTGCGCCTGGCTGAGACGGCAGCCGTCATAGATGCTGGAATGGCTGTCGGCGTCGATCAGCAGGGTGTCGCCCTTGCCCCCCAGCGCGCCGAGCATGCCGAGATTGGCCTGGTAGCCGGTGGTGAACACCATGCAGGAACGGCGCCCGAAGAACGCCGCCAGCTCGGTCTCCAACTGGTCGTGCAGCCCGTGGGTGCCGTTGGCGATGCGCGACCCGGTGGTGCCGGTGCCCTGGTGGGCCGCCGTTTCGGCGGCGGCGGCCAGGCAGGCCGGGTCGTGGCTCAGCCCGAGGTAGTTGTTGGTGCCGAACAGCAGCACCTTGCGCCCGTCGATGCTGCCCTCGGTCGCCGAGAGCACCTGGTCGAATACCACGTGGAACGGATCGCGGCCGGCCCGCAGCAGCGTCTCGCGCGCCTCGGCCAGGGCGGAGAACTTGGCGAGAATCGACACGGTCAGCGGGGAGCCGCGGGCGCGCACGGCCGGCCGGGCATGATGGCGGTTCCTGGCGATGAGGACTGCAAGCTGGCACAGTCCCCGGAGTCTCGCCAACGCTGCCGACGCGACGGGCTCACCGGCGTTGCACCAGTTCGGCCAGGCAGTTGGCGAGGTCGTCGATGGTGCGGATATCGGCCAGCCGGTCGAGCGGAACGGACACGTCGAGCTTGTCCTCGATCTCCATGACGAAGTTCATCACCGCCAGCGAATCGAGGGCGAGGTCGTCCACGATCACCGTCTCGCCGGTAACAGGGCGGGTGATCCTGGGGTTCGCGGCCAGGGTCTCGATGAGAAGCCGGCTGATGGCTTGCGGATCTGTGTTCATGCCTGTGCTTGCACCTACCCTCAATCTGCGGCGGCCGGAAGAGCACGCCACCCATGCCGGAACTGCTTTTCGCGGTCACCTCAGCCAGCCGGCCTGACGATACCACGCGGCGGTGGCGATGAAGCCCTCCCGCAGCGCGATTTCCGGGCGCGCGATGCTCGCCGGAAGGAGTTCGCCGGGCGCCACGGACCACGCCGGATAAAGCAATTCCCGCGCCTTGCCCACGCTGAACACCGCCGGACGCCCGCGCAGCCACGCCCCCAGGCTCGCGGCCTGGCCGGCGAGGCGCACCGCCCCCCCCGGCAGGCGCACGAAGCGGGGCGCATTGCCGAGCGCCGCCGCCGCCAGCGCCAGGATGTCGCGCGGCGAATAGCCGGCGGGGTTGGGGTC
>CAIMEK010000325.1 GCA_903839965.1 uncultured Acetobacteraceae bacterium
CCGCACGGAGCGGGCGTCGGCGGGCGCGGAGGACACTGATGAACCAACCCGATCCTGATCTCGAGAGCGACTCGCCTGCCGCCCCGGCCACGCTGTCGCCGGAGGCGCTGGAGGATGCGCTGCGGCTTGCCGAGGCCATGGTGTTCGCCGCCGGCGCGCCGGTTGGGGTGCGCGCGCTGGCGAACCTGCTGCCGGTGGGGGTCGATACCGACGCCATCGTCGCGGCGCTGCGCGAGCGCTATGCCGGGCGCGGGGTGGAACTGGTCGAGGTGGCGGGCGGCCTGCAGTTCCGCACCGCGCCGGACCTGGCGCCGCGGCTGCGCCGGGTGGTGGTGGTGCCGCGTCGGCTGCCGCGCGCGGCCATGGAAACGCTGGCCATCATCGCCTACCACCAGCCGGTGACGCGGGCCGAGATCGAGCAGATCCGCGGCGCCTCGCTGTCGCAGCAGACGCTGGATTCGTTGCTCGAACTGGGGCTGGTCACGCCCAAGGGCCACAAGGAGGCGCCGGGACGGCCGACGCTGTGGGCGACCACGCCCGGCTTCCTGGTGCAGTTCGGCCTGCGGGAGTTGCGCGACCTGCCACGCCGCGAGGACCTGCTCGTCGAGCCGCCATCGCCCCTGCCCGACCCGGTTCCGGCCGAGCCGACGGGCGGGTGACGGTTCGGTAAGTTCCGGGCGGTTTCACTTCCGCATGGTTTCCTGCTAACCAGCCGCGCCCAGAGGGGTTTGGCGCTCTTATGTTCGACTTTGCCTGGTCCGAGATCATGCTGATCGGTGTGGTGGCCCTGATTGCCATCGGGCCGAAGGATCTGCCGGTGGCCATGAAGGCGGTAACCGAGGTCATCAAGAAGGCGCGCCGCATGGCCGCCGAGTTCCAGACCCATGTCGACGACATGGTGCGCGACGTCGACCTCAAGGAGGTCCGCGACCAGCTCAACGAGATCCGCAACTTCGATATCAAGGGAACGATCGAGCAGGCGGTCGACGCCGACCATTCGCTGCGCGACACCTTCGCCTCCAACCCGTTGGAGCCCAACCCGGACCCGGTTGGCAACCCGCCGGCCGAGCCGCAACCGGCGGCCGTAGAAGCGGCGGTCGAAACGGTTCCCGCCGCGGCTTTGCCGGAGGCGCCCTCGTTCATCCCGCCGGAGTTCGCCGCCAAATGCGTGCCGCCGCCCGCCTTCATCCCGCCGGGCACGACCGCGCCAGGAGCGTACTACACCAGCAGTTTCCACTGACCGCCGCCGCAACCCAGAGACGCACGTGCGCATCCCCTTCCTGAAGAAATCCTCCGGCGCGCCAAAACCGGCCCCCGACGCCGAGGAAATCGACCCGATCGACGACAAGCCGATGCCGCTGCTCGACCACCTGATCGAGCTGCGCCAGCGGCTGATGTGGTCGTTCGGCGCTTTCCTGCTGGCGTTCCTCGTCTGCTACCATTTTTCGTCGTCGATCTACGCCTTCCTCGCCCAGCCGCTGGCGGACGTGGAGGAGCGGCTGGGCGGCAGCCGGCGCATGATCTTCACCTCGCTCACCGAGGGCTTCTTCACCTACCTCAAGGTGGCGATGTTCGGCGGCGCCTTCATCGCCTTCCCGATCATGGCGACCCAGCTCTGGATGTTCATCGCCCCCGGGCTGTACCGCAGCGAGAAGCGGGCCCTGCTGCCGTTCCTCATCGCTTCCCCGCTGCTGTTCCTGCTCGGGGGCGCGCTGGCCTACTACGTGATCTTCCCGTTCGCCTGGGGCTTCTTCCTCAGTTTCCAGACCCCGCACGGCGCCGGCGGACTGCCGATCGAGCTGGAGGCGCGCGTTTCGGAATA
>CAIMEK010000326.1 GCA_903839965.1 uncultured Acetobacteraceae bacterium
CCGCGTCTTCGATGACGCCGATGCCATCGTCAATCACTGCTGCGACGCCTGGAACAAGCTCGAGGCCCAGCCCTGGACCATCATGTCTATCGGCCTGCGCGACTGGGCACACGGGTTCTAATCAGCGAGTCTTGGTATTACGCGAGGTCTCCGTGCAAAAGCAAATCGAGGGTCGCGATTGCCGCGCGGCTGGCACTCTGCACTTCCCCCGCCAGCCGTTCGGCTTGCTGCACGTCTCTCGCTACGGCGCACTCGAAGCCGCGTGACACGGCGGAAAGGGCGGAGAATCCGAACATGCCGACAACCGAGGCAAGTTCGTGCGCCGTCTGCATCAGCAAGGCCGGCGGTGTCGACCGCCCCAGCAACTGCGACATCTGCTCGATACGACCTCGCAATTGCACGAGGTTCGCGGAGATCTCGCCAGGTGGCAGGATCGCGAGCGTTTGGTCGAACAATGCGCGATCGAACCCGACAGGCGGACGATTGCCATCGTTGTCCGGGGTTGGAACCGGATTTGCGGACCGCTCAACCGGCTGGGACTTCAGGCGTGCGACCGTGTCGGCGATCGCATGCATCAGTCCCGCGTAATCCACCGGCTTCGCGAGATGCCCATCCATGCCGGCGTCCCGGCATAGAGCGATCTGATCGGGGAAGTTGTAGGCGGTCAGGGCGATGATCGGCACTTGGCCGAGCGGGGGGGGCAATGCCCGGATGTGTCGCGTCGCCTCCAGCCCGTCCATCTCCGGCATGCGCACATCCATCAGGATCAAATCGAATTCCTGTTCGGACGCCAACTGAACCGCTTCTTGCCCGCTCTTCGCCAACACTGCCTCATGCCCACCAGCGCGGAGAAAACCGCCGATCACGTCGCGGTTCATGGCTATGTCGTCTACCAGCAGCACGCGTCGGCCGATGAGCGGCAGGTTGGCACGCACCACTTCCAGCGGCGGTGGGACGGGATCGGCGGTGGGCAATTCCAGCCAGAACACGCTGCCGCCGCCGGGACGCGCGGTATGACCGATGGCGCCGTTCATCAACCCGATGATCCGCGCGGCGATGGCGAGGCCGAGACCGGCCCCTTCCACCGAAGTGGCGGCACTCAACCGCTCGAAATCCTGGAACAGGCGGTCGCGGTTGGCTTCGCTGATGCCGGGGCCGGTATCGGCGACCTCGATGCGCAGCCCGCCTGGCGAGGCCCCGGCCAGCAGGCGCAACTCCACGCCGCCGGCATGGGTGTACTTCACCGCGTTGCCCAGCAGGTTGAGCAGGACCTGTCGCAATCGCGCGGGGTCAGTGACGATCCGCTGCGGAGCGTCGTGCGCGCTGACCATGTGGAGCGTCAGCGCGCGTTCCGCGGCGATCGGCCCGATGAAGGCGCTGCACCGATCGCATAGGTCACGCACCGCAACCGATACCGGATGCAGTTCCAACCGGCCGTTCTCGATGGCGGCGAAATCCAGCACGCGCTCGATCATCTCGAGCAGATGCTTGCCGGCCTGCAACATTGCCTCGACGCGCGCGTCCTGGCGGGCCGACAGCCCGCCCTCCACGCGCAAAAGCTCAGCGTATCCAAGAATGCCGTTGAGCGGCGTACGCAGTTCGTGCGTCACCATGGCAACGAAACGGGTCTTGGCCCGGTTCGCTTCTTCCGCAGTGTCCCTGGCAGCGCGAAGTTCGGCTTCGGCTGCCTTGCGGGTCAGCACCTCCTGTTCCAATGCGGCATTGGCCGCGGTGAGTTCACGCAGCGAATGGGCGAGGCGCTGACGCAGCTCGGTCTGCGTTACGGCCGTCGTTATCGCCCGCCACAGACTGCTTGGCGTCAGATTATCCTTCGCCAGATAGTCCTGCACCCCGCGCTTCATCGCCTCGACGGCGATCGCCTCGCTGCCCTGGCCGGTGATCAGAACGACGGCGCACGGCAGGTCGCCGCCGCTGGCGGCTTCCGTCAGGAACTCGATGCCCGTCATGTCGGGCAGGTTGAAGTCGAGCAGCAGGCAATCATGCCTGCCCGTGCCCAAGGCCGCCAACCCGGCCGCGCCAACGCCGACCTGCGTGATCTCGAACGCGCCAGGCGCCTGCCGCATCAGCAACCGGGTGTACAGCCGCCGATCGGCTTCGTCGTCCTCGACAATCAGCAGGCGGTAGGTGCGGTCTGCACGTGCCATGGTGGATGTCGCCCTCGTGGCGAACAATACTGGCAAATGCTTAATGAGACGTGCCACCGCAGGGCTGCATTCTCTGCGGTATGTGTGATCCTTTAACAATTGTCCGCCAAACTGCCCGCAAGTGTGACTCTGAAGGTGGTCATGATGGACTTGGCGCGTGAGTCCTTGGGCAAGATGCCTCGATCGTATGGGAGGCCGGGCATTTCGGAAGATCATCAACTTTGCCACGTTATCGAAGTACTGCCCATCGCCCTTGTACTGATCGGGGCGGAAGGGCAAATCGAAACCATGAACCGGGCTGCCGAACGGATGTTCGGCCACGACCGCCGGGAGATGCAGGGCGAGCTGCTCGAAAGTCTGGTCGCGGAGCGGTGCAGGGCCGTATGCGCTGATTGGCGTCGGCAACTCCAGGGCGTTGCGGCTCCGGGCGAGCCGGACGAGGGCAAGAGACTGTCCGGGCTGCGCGGGGACGGAAGCGAATTCCCGATGGAGATCCGGTTCGACCAGTTCGATCTCGACGGCACGCCTATACTGCTGACCAGCATCGTGGATGGCACGGAGCGACTCGAGCTGGAGCGATCCAACGCCGATCTCGAGGAACTGGCCTACGCGGCCTCGCATGACCTGAAGGCGCCGATGCGGGCGATCGCGCATCTTGCGCAATGGATCGGCGAGGATATCGGACCAACGGCGGACCCCGAGACAGTCGAAAACCTCAGGCTGTTGCTGGCGCGGGTATCGCGGTTGGAAATGCTGCTGGACGCGGTGCTGGTCTATTCACGTGCCGGGCATACCCAGGCGCCGGTCGAGGATGTGGACGTTGCCGAATTGGTGCGCGAAGTTGCGGCGACGCTGGCGCCGCCGCCGGGATTCGTCATTGCCTACGAGGGGGCACTGCCGCGGATCCGCACCCAGCGCATGCCGCTCCAGGTGGTGCTGACGAACCTGATCGACAACGCGTTGAAACACCACGACCGTGCCGAAGGCCGAATCACGATCGGCACGCGGCGGGCGGACGGTGTCGCAGAATTCCGGGTCAGCGACGACGGTCCCGGCATTCTGCCGCGGTTCCATGACCGCATTTTCGTGATTTTCCAAACCCTGGTGAACCGTGACGAAACCGAAGCTGCTGGTGTCGGGCTGGCGGTCGTCAGAAAAAGCGTTCGGCGCCACGGTGGCGAGATCCGGGTCGAAAGCGCCCCCCCGGCTCGCGGGACAAGTTTCACCTTCACATGGAAGGAGGCCGCGGCATGAACGGCAGGGAGATAACCATTCTGATGGTCGATGACGACAAGATCGTGCCGATGGCCATCAAACGTTCGTTCCGGTAATTGAAGATCGCCAATCCGGTGATCGAGGCGCGCGATGGCATCGAGGCGTTGCAGCGTCTGCGTGGGCAGAACGGTTTCGAGCCGGTGCCTGAGCCGCGCCTGGTACTGCTGGATCTGAACATGCCGCGGATGGGCGGCATCGAGTTCCTGGAAGCATTGCGCTGCGACCCGTCACTCCCACGTACCTTGGTTTTCGTAATGACGACCTCCGAGGCGGAGCAGGATAGGATGCGAGCGTATGACAGAAACGTCGCGGGCTACATCCTGAAGAGCCGCCTGGGACAGGGTTTCGTCGAAGCGATCGCCATGCTGGAGCATTATTGGCGCGTAATCGAGTTTCCAGGCTGACAACCAGGTGTCGAGTTTGGCGCAACCACTCAGGGTGTCGCACCAGAGTGTTTTCTGAGCCAACCGTTTCGCGACTCTTCCCCGACGCGGGACGGTTGTGGCTCACCGTGCGGGCTGGAGGAGGGGGCCAGCTGGCATGACAAAGGCGCTGTCCGAGTACCTTCGCTCGCGCAATGTCTGCGGCTGCGGCGGCCGGGGCAAGGATCAGGACAGCAGCTTCGACAGCACGGCGGCCGGATCGTTGAGGAAAGCGCGGGTCACCCGCACGTGCTCAAGCTCGTCCCAGGCGGCGGGCCGCAGCCGGCCGTCCTCGGCCAGCAGAATGGCGGCGCCGGGCAGCGCCAGCAGCATCGGGGAATGGGTGGCGATGACGAACTGACAGCCCTGGGTGACGCGCTCGGCGAGCAGGGCGAGCAGCGCCAGCACCCGGGTCGGCGACAGCGGGGTTTCCGGTTCATCGAGGAAATACAGCCCGTTCGGCACCAGGCGGCGCTGCAGCAGGTGCAGGAAGGTCTCGCCGTGCGAGCGCGCGTCCGGCTGCTCGCCGTAGGCGCGGGAAAGCGCCTGGTGCTGGCCCCGCACGACCCCCACCGCCAGTTGCCGCCCGTAGCCCGGGGGCAGCGCGGCGGCCAGCGCGCGGGCCTCCGCGTCCAGCCCCTCCATGTCCTCGCCGACGCGCAGCGTGAAGCCGAACACGTCCTCGGCACGCAGGAACAGGCGCGTGCGGGCGTGGCGGCGGCGGGCGAAGATGAAGCCGGCGGCGAAGGCGCGGGCGGCGGCGAGCGAAGGGTCGCGGCCGAGGTCGCGCCGCCCGGCCGCGACGGCATCCATGCCGGCGGCCATGCCCTCGAGCAGGGTGGACTTGCCCGATCCGTTCTCGCCCACCAGGAACGTCACCGGCGCGTCGAGGCGCAGTTCGGCGAGATCGCGCACCAGCGGCAGCGACCAGGGGAAGCTGGCGAGGTCGGGGGCGTGGTCGAGACGGCGGCGCAGGCCCGTGAGATACATCACTCATGGCTAGCGCAGCGCGGCGGCCCTGTCACCGATTGCCGGAGCGGGGTTTGGCTTGCGGACCGGCCGGTGGCGTGCATTGATGATATGCAACCGCAAGGCGCGGCGGGTCAGGACGGAGCCGAGACAATGATCCAGGCAAGCCACTTCATGCGACGCCTCGCGGGCGTGTTCTCGGCAGCGCTGCTGCTCGGCGCCCCCGCGGCGCCGGCCTGGGCCGGCAGCGCGTGCCAGGGCACCTACATGGCCTCGGTGATGCAGCAGGTCCGGCTGCCGATGACCTTCGCGTTCGCGCAGGCGGCGGAGAATCGGCAACTGGCCGAGAGCTTCCTGGCCGGATTGCGCGGCGCAGGAGCGGCGATCGACCCGGCATCGCCCCTCCGGCTGACGCTGGTGTTCACCGTTACGACGCCGGCCTCCGGGCCGATGCAGGGGCGGGCATACAACAATTTCTCCTGGGGCGACGAGAAGGGCTCGTTCCAGGACATCAACGCCAGCGTCATCAACGTCACCGGCCAGGTGATGGACGTCAGCAGCTTTGCCTATGTCTGGATCGTTTCCGCCCAGTGCACGGTCAAGGTGCACGACACCGGCGCGGTTGCCACCGAACTCGGCGCGCTGATCGGCCGCACGCTCGGGCGCGACGTGCAGGACGGCAAGTTCTGACCGGCGGCCGCGCGGGGGCTTTCAGCCCCGCGGCAGCAGGCGGGCGATGCAGGGCGGCAGCTGAAACGCCGCCCAGTGCAGCTCCGGGGTCCAGTACTCGGTGGTGCCCAGAATGCCCGCCGCCTCGGCACGGGCCCGCAGCGTGTCCACCGGCACCGCATCCAGCCCCGGCCGCCTGGCGGCGAAGCCGAGCGTCATGAAGCCGCCCACATAGGTCGGCACCGCGGCGAGGCAGGCGCCGACATGCGGGAAAAACCGCGCCCGCCGCAGGCTGGTGTCGCGCAACTCGTCACCCTGCATGAAGGGCACACCGCACTGGTTCACGATCAACCCGTCCGCGGTCAGGATGCGGGCGGCGTCGGCGTAGAAGGCGTCGGTGAACAGCACCTCGCCGACACCGACCGGGTCGGTGGAATCGACGATGATGACGTCGAACGCCCCGGCCGGCGCGCGGCGGACGTAGTCGATGCCGTCGCCGACGATCACCTCCGCGCGCGCATCGGTCCAGGCCTCGCCGCCGATGCCGGGGAGGAACTGGCGGGACAGGCGGATCACCTCGCCGTCGATCTCCACCATCACGGCGCGGGCGACAGTGCGATGCTGCAGCACGCGCCGCAGCACGCCGCCGTCGCCGGCGCCGATGATCAGCACGCGGCTGGCCGCGCCGTGCGCCAGCAGGGGCACATGGGCGATCATCTCCTGGTAGACGAACTCGTCGGCCTCGGTGATCTGCACCACGCCGTCGAGCAGCATGACGCGGCCGTGCGACTCGCTCTCGAAGATCATGATGTCCTGGAAGTCGCTGCG
Source organism: uncultured Acetobacteraceae bacterium (assembly GCA_903839965.1). Classification (GTDB taxonomy): domain Bacteria; phylum Pseudomonadota; class Alphaproteobacteria; order Acetobacterales; family Acetobacteraceae; genus Rhodovastum. Next base: position 6,329 of record CAIMEK010000326.1, read on the forward strand.
CACCCGCGCCAGTTCGCGCCTGATCCGGAAGCGCTGGCCCCAGGCGGGATACAGCGTCTCGTTCACCCAGGTGTCGGTTGCCATCGCCGCTCTCCCCACGCAGAGCGGGCGGGGACCCAGCGGTACCCGCCCGTGCGCCGGCCCACGAATGCCTCGATCAGCAGGTGCGCCCGCGGCGCTGCTCGTCCACCTGCACCGTTTCGGGCGTGAAGGCACGCCGCAGCACGGGCACCGATTGATATGGGTCGCAGGTGCCGCACATGAACACATCCACCGCCGCGAAGCCGCGCTCCGGCCAAGTGTGGATGGAGATGTGGCTCTCCGCCAGCACCACCACGCCGGAGACGCCCCCGTTCGGGGTGAAATGGTGGAAATGGCTGTGCAGGATGGTGGCGCCGGCCGCCAGCGCCGCTTCGCACAGCGCCGCATCGATGTGATCCGGGTCGTCCAGCCGGCTGGCGCCCCACAGGTCAATCAACAGGTGCGTGCCGGCGAAACGCATGCCGTCGCGCTCGACGAAGTAGTCCTTGCGATCGTCTTCGGCGGCCGCCGAACGAATATCGGTCGTCTGGTTATCGCTCGGGAAATCCGAGACCATCCCCAGTTGCGTGAGTGCGTTCAAGCGCATCCCTCCATAACCAGCAGACAGCCGCGTGGGACGGGCCGCGTGCGCGCCCCCGTTGGCCAAGGCGGCGGAACATGGGGAAAAAGGGGGGAGGCTGCAAGCCCCCACGGACCCGTGATCGTGGGATACATGTATGCCGCCATCCCATGTCGGCCCTGAACGCGGGCCGGCGCGACCCGGCCGGTGGCCGGTCAGCGGGTGGCGGCGCCCAACAGGCCCCCGGCCAGGGCGGCCTCGCGGCGCGCCCGCGGCAGGTCCTCGGGAAGTTGCACCGGCGTTGCGGTGAGCAGGCGCAGCATGTCGGCGCTGCGGCCCTGCGGCAGGCGGCCGAGGTCGTTGGCACGCAGCCCGGCCAGCACGGCGGCGTCGCCGGCCTGCGAGGCGCTGGTGGCCAAGCGCAGCAACGTGGCCGCCTGCGACTCGCTCAACGCGCCTTGCGCGGGCACGATGCCCTCGGCGTAGCGCCGCAGGGCCTTGGTGGCCCCCTGCCAATCGCCGAGCTGCTCCAGCAGGCGCGCGCGCAGGTCGAGCGCGTCCGGGGTGTCCAGCGCGGCCAGCGCGGCGGCGGCGCGGCCGGCGTCGCCCTGCACGGCGGTGGCGCGCGCCCAGACCAGCATGCGGGATTCCAGCACCCCTTGCGGCAACGGGTCGGCCGCGGTGGCGCCGAGCGCGGACAGCGCCCCGGTGGCATCGCCCATCAACAGCCGGGTGGCGGCGAGGCGGCCGCCGAGTTCCGCGCGCACCGCGCCGGGTCCGGCGGCGGCGACCAGCTTCTCCAGCACCGGCGCGGCCCGCTGCGGCAGGTCGAGCGCGCCCAGTCGCTCGGCCAGCCGCCGCGCCAGCGCCAGCCCGGGCTCGCCCGGGTCAATCAGGTCGGGGTTTTCGTCGGCCAGCGCCACC
>CAIMEK010000327.1 GCA_903839965.1 uncultured Acetobacteraceae bacterium
GCATCTTGATGTCTTCCAACGTGCGTGCGTCGTCGCGGAAAACCGGCGGGATAGCGTTCAGCCCGGCCGCCAGCATCTCAGCCACGTAGGGCAGCGCCGCCGCGTTCCAAGCGGTCTGGAATGCCGTGAGGGTTACGCCCATCTGGCCTTCCAATCGTCGAACGTGATGGACCGCAGGTGAATCGCCTGGCCGTTGGCGGGTGTAATGTCAGCCGTCGGATCGCGAGCCACTCCGTCGTCGGTGACGATGCCCGTGGTGGCAAGGGCCGCGCCAGTCGCGAATGCGATCTTGTAAATCTGGGTCGCGTATGGAGCCATGATGGCGACGCGAATTTCATCCAGCGTGGCAGCCTGCCCGGGTCGCAGCCCCGCCATGCGGCTCCTGGCCGACTCTTCCATGGTGTCGCTGGCGGCGGCGACGTCGAAGCCTGGTGCATAATCGACGATTGAAACCGTCAGGTCGAGCTGTGTGGCATGCATGCCCTTTGCTTCGACGTAGACACCGGCCGAGCGCCAATTCTCCAGCTCAACGTCGACGGCTTGCTCCATCTGAGCCGTCGAATTACCGGAATCATCAGCCACCCGCACGCTCACAACTCCAGTATCGGGAATTTCCACGGCGTGGGCTACCGTAACGCCCGCTACCGTCAACGCTCCCTCTTCGAGTGCCGCCAGGGTCGCGCGGCGTTGCGTGAGGTACAGATTCACAGCGCGGAACATGTAATGCTCGTCACTCTCGACGTCGTTTCCGCCGGCAAACCCATAGGCCGCACGAGCCGTGATGGTCGAATCGCCGAGCGCATCCACGATAGACAGCGCGAGTAGCGATAGATCCGAAGTGCCGTCAAGATTACCCGCGGATCCTGCGACCGAGCACTTCGCCGTCACGGTGACCGAGAAGGAAGTGGCGGGATACGACACCTCGAAATCCGTCAGGTACGTCGAGCTAGCGCCCGTAGAGTCTGGCTTCGTCGCTTCCTGATTGCCGCTGCTGATAACGCCCGCGGCGCCGCTTGTCACACGCGCAAACGTGATCGGACCGTAGGCGGCCGTGGCTGGCGTCCGCGGCAACTGCAAGCGATCCATGATGATGGTGTCAAGCTCGTCGCCCGTCGCGCCGCCGAAGAACATCTGGCGGATCTGGTCGGCAAACCATCCGACGCAGTGGTCAAACATGGCCGCCCCTGCCCGCACGACCGCGGTGGTCTGATCGCCATCGGCAAACACCAGTGAAGGTCTGACGTCCTGGCCTTCCGCCTTACCGATGTTCTCAAGGTCGCTGAAGCTTGGTGTCGGGAGTCCCATTAGGTCACCTCTGATCCGAATGTCATGGGCCGCCCGTCCGCCACGAGGTCGACCGTGATCGAATACTTGAGCCCGTTGGCTGTCCCGCCGAGCGCCGACACCGTCACGGCACTGACGGCGCGCACGCGCTCATCCATCAGCGCCTGCTGGCGCAACCGTCGCGCAATCGCGTCCAGATCCGTCTGGCGCATGCGACTCTTCACCGCCGCCAACAGTCCTGCACCATACGTGGGATTGACCACGTAGTCGCCAGGCTTTGTGAGAAATCGCCGCATGAGGCTCTGCTGAACAGCCTCGCGTCCCGAGACGCTTGCCCAGTCGCCTGCGTTCGTGATTGCATAGTCTGGTTGGCCGGCCATCAGTCTACCTCCGCGAGCCAGATGTCATCGCCACCCACGGGGCCAGGTGGGGCGCGCCTTGGGGCTGGGTCGACGTCGCTGAATTCCAACGTCAAAGATGCGGCGTTGATCTCGATGGTTCCCGCGCCCGGCGATGTCCATCCGTACAGTGAAAACGTCGTCAACCCACGCCCTACCACGCGGGATGCGCTCACCAGGGAGCTAGTCCATGTTGCCGGGCTCGAGGCCGGCGTAAGATCGAGGATGGCGGGCGGCGCGAGCGGTGAACCGGCGCAGTACATGTAGATCTTGAAGGTTGGAATCGCGCCC
>CAIMEK010000328.1 GCA_903839965.1 uncultured Acetobacteraceae bacterium
CATTCTGCCGTTGCTGCGACGCTGATCCAAGTGATTTGTTCGCCAGGGGGAAGCACACTCCCGCATTGTCCCCGGGCCGATGTTCTGCTACACCATACCGCATGAATTCGCGTCCGGCCGAGGCCCTCAATCAGCGCAATGCCGCATTCGACAACCGGCTGCGGCCCGGACACTTTGACGAGTTCATCGGCCAACCCAAAGTGCGCGATCGCCTGCTGCTGGCCGTTGAGGCGGCCAAGCAGCGCGGCGAGGCGCTCGACCACGTGCTGCTCTCCGGTCCGCCCGGTCTCGGCAAGACCACGCTCGCCTTTCTGCTCGGCGATGCGATGGGCGTGCACGTCAAGGCGACGTCGGGCCCGGTGATCGACAAGCCCGGTGACCTGGCCGGCCTGCTGACCGGCCTGGAGCCGGGTGATATTCTCTTCATCGACGAGATCCACCGCATCCAGCGCACGGTCGAGGAGTACCTCTACTCGGCCATGGAGGATTTCGTCATCGACATCATGATCGACCAGGGGCCGAATGCCCGTTCGGTGCGGCTGGAACTGCCGCGCTTCACGCTGGTGGGCGCCACCACGCGCAGCGGCCTGATCTCCGCGCCGTTGCGCACGCGCTTCGGCCTCACCAACCGCCTTGACTACTACGGCGCCGACGATCTGCGCCAGATCATCGAACGTTCGGCGGCCAAACTGGAGATTGGGATCGAGCCGGACGGCAGCCGTGAGATCGCCACCCGCAGCCGCGGCACGCCACGCATCGCCAACAACCTGCTGCGCCGCGTGCGCGACTACGCCCAGGTGCGCGCCAACAATCACATCACGCAGCCGGTGGCCGACGAGGCGCTCTCGCTGCTGGAGATCGACCCCTTCGGCCTGGATGAGATGGACAAGCGCCTGCTTGAGACGATTCTGGTCAAGTTCGGAGGCGGTCCAGTCGGCCTCAACAATCTGGCGGTTTCAGTCGGCGAAGAGGCCGATACGCTGGAAGAGGTCTACGAACCCTACCTGATCATGGAGGGTTACCTCGAGCGCACGCCCAAGGGGCGCGTGGCCACGCCGCTGGCCTGCGAGCGCCTCAAAATCGCACTCCCCGCCGCCAGCCGCCGCGACCGCCGGCCGGATGCACAGCCGCCTGCGTCGCTTACAATCCCGTAGCCGCTGGCGCGGCGCCGACAACGGGTTGAACGAGCGGCATGCCCAGCACGCGCAGTGTTTCCGGGCCCAGCACGAAGATCACGTCATGGCCGCGCAGCATGGCGTAGCGGCCGCCGTCGGGCGTCGCATTGCCGACCAGCACGACCTTGCGCAGCGCATCGGCGGAAAGCAGATCCACTGTGATCTCCATCCACGGATCACGCATGCCGAAGCCCTCGCCGTCGTGCGCTTCGGCTCCCAACCGATCGATGCGCACGGACGGCAGTCCCCCCAGCAGCGTCAGCCAGGCGTTCAGCGCCTCGGGGACAACGGCCTTGCCGGCTGGACTGCCGGCGACCTGCCAAGCCGTGTCGCCTTCGAAGGCCCGCTCGACGCTCTCCGCGGCGGCGTCGCGCCGCACGGTGATGCGCCGCACGGTGGCGGTCGCGCACGCCACCACCATCCGATCGCGCAAGCCGTAGGCCGCCACGGGTGACAGCACGGCCGGCGGCAGATTGCTGGTCGCCACGCAGTAGCAGGTGGGCTGATTGGTGAAAGCGAGATTCATGAAGCCGGCGGCACCCGGCGCGACCAGCAAGCGGTCGACACGGGTGGTGGACGTCAGTTCGACGACACAAACGGGATTGGTGAGCGCCCAAGCCTCCGGTGCGACGCCGACCGGCGCATCCACCAGGCGCTCCGCGCGTACGCGCAGCAAGTTGGACACCAGCCGCCCGACCCGTTCCTGATCGGCGTCATCCGCCAGCGGCGAGACCAGCGCCCATCGGCCATCCTCCGCACGCCGGCACTCAACCAACTGGTCGGCGAACCGCAGCTGGATGCGGGTGATCTCGTCCGGCGTCAGCGCAAACAGGCGTCGATCGCGCAAGCCTGCCGGCGGAATCAGCAGCGGCGGGAGCACGGCGTTGGTGACCGCGACGACGCTCTGTTCGTCGGCCATCCGCGCATAGATCCAACCGGCGTGCCCCTCCACGGCGCTGCCGAAGCGGAGCCGCACGCCGCCCGGGCCACCCGTTTCCCAGAGTTGAACCTGCACCGCGGTGTCGGCATCCAAACCGTAGATGGCCAGAGGCGAGCGCAGACTGCTGAAGGCCTGGTCGCCGGCGTTGGTGGTGATGAACGCCTCGATGCGCACGCGGTGAAGGGCCGTGAACACCGCCTCCACGGCGCCGGCATCGGCCATCGCGGCCAGGGGCTGCGTCATGCGCCAGCCGCCTTCGGCCCGCACCAGCTTGACGTAGGGCATATCGCTGCGGCGCAATTCGAGCGCGATCACCGGCTGGCCGCTGTCGCTCAACAGCGCGCGTTCGCGCACGCGTTCCAGCGAACTGGGCACGGCGTCCAGCACGGTCCCGGCGGTCACCAGCACCTGGCCGGCCGCGTCGAGGTAGAAGTAGACTTCGCCGCTATCGGGCGTGCGCCGCCCGAAGCAAAGCTCGATGCGATGGGCCGCGTTGCGAATCACGATGCGTGTCTGCGCAGGGGCCAGGCCGAAGTCCTGCAGGCGCAGGTCGCGGCGGCGCAGCTCATCCAGGCCGATGCGCTCCAGGAGCGGGGCATCGGCCAGCGTGTCCAGCATGCGCCGCACGGCGACCTGGTCCACCTCGGCGGCAAACGGCTCGACCTGCCGCCATTGGC
>CAIMEK010000329.1 GCA_903839965.1 uncultured Acetobacteraceae bacterium
CTGCGCCTCCCGGCGCTTCAGTCGCCGGCCGGAAACGATAGCCGAGCACGAAGAATGCACAGAGCACCAAGAAAACCGGCCTTTTCCGGAAATTGCATTTGCCCCCCCCGGATTGCAAGGAACCATGTAATTGGCATGTGACTTGCGGTGAAGATTACCGTCGGGCGCAGTCCGCATGAGCCGGCCATTCAGAGGGCTGCTCCACTCAGGGAGCTGCCGTTGCCGGTGCCCGCACCCTCGTCGCATCGTCGGCCAAAGCGGCAGTTCAAAATTCGATCCGGCCAAGCCGGCTTTCGATGGGCTGACGGATGTTGATCGGGATTGTCGTGCCGAACGGCGACGCCCCGATCCTTGACCGACCGGGCCCGACCCATTGTCGGCGCCCAGGCTTCCCCACAGCAGCCATCCCATGCCGAAGCCCAAGGATGCCTTATCGCTTTTTCTTCTCACTTGTTGGCGTCACGGGAGGAAGATTGCCGGACATCGTCTGTCCTCCATGGGAGCGATCAAGCTATCATCCACCCTTTCCTGCAGCCGACACAGGTTCTTGCATGAAGCACTTCTCTTCGGCCCCACTCTCCGGGCATAAAGTCCGGATCGCATTCGCCCTGGCTGCCCTGCTGACGGCCGCAGTCTTTTCCGGCTGCACAAGCGAAAAGCGGGCGGCACCGGCCGCAAAAGTCGCGGCAAAACCGGCGCTGACCGTCAGCCTGGTCGCACCGCAGACCTTCGACTGGTCGAAGGTGCTGCCGGCCAACGGCAACGTTGTTGCCTGGCAGGAAGCTGTTATCGGACCTGAAATCAGCAATTACCGGATTACCGGGGTCCTGGTCCAGGTTGGCGATGGGGTGAACAAGGGACAGGTTCTCGCGCGCATTGCCAGCGATACCGTGGCCAGCGAACTCGCCGAGGCGCAGGCCGCGGTTGCCGAATTGCAGGCCAGCGCGAGCGAGGCCGGGGACAACGCGACGCGATCTCGTGAGCTGCGCGAAAAAGGCTTCTACAGCCCGCAGATGAATACCCAGTACCAGACCGCCCGGCACACGGCGCTGGCGCGTCTGGCCGCCGCCCAGGCACGCCAGCAGGCGGCCGCGGTCAAGATGAGCAAGACGACGGTGCTCGCCCCCGACGACGGTGTCATTTCAGCGCGCACGGCAACGGTCGGATCGCTGACCCAGTCCGGGCAGGAACTGTTCCGGCTGATCCGCGGTGGCCGGCTCGAATGGCGTGCCGAAGTGCCGTCGGCCGACCTCGCGACCATCAAGGCAGGGCAAGTGGCGACGCTGATCAGCCCGGGCGGTGAAGCGGTCCAGGGCAGGGTGCGCGCGGTGGCGCCGAGCGTCGATCCGCAGACCCGCAACGGCCTGGTCTATGTCGATCTGCCGGCAACGAAGGCCGTGCGCGCCGGGATGTTCGCACGCGGCGAGTTCGAACTGGCGCGCAGTCCGGCGCTGACCCTGCCGCAAACCGCGGTGGTGCTGCGCGAGGGTTTCGCCTACGTGTTCCGGATCGACGGGCCGGACCGCGTGGCGCAGGTCAAGGTCGTCACCGGTCGCCGCGTCGGCGAACGCATCGAGATCGTTTCCGGTCTGGCGCCGGAGGCCCGCGTCGTCGAGAATGGCGCCGGTTTCCTCGCCGATGGCGATTTGGTCAAAGTCGTCGAAGGCAGCCTGACGCCGTGATCAACGTCTCGTCCTGGTCGATCCGCAATCCGATTCCGGCCATCCTGTTGTTCCTGCTGCTCACGCTGGCCGGCCTGCTCGCCTTCAAGGCGATGAAGATCCAGCAATTCATGGACATCGATTTGCCGACGGTGACCGTCACCGCCTCGCTGCCCGGTGCCGCACCCGCCCAGATGGAAACCGAGGTGGCACGCAAGATCGAGAACTCGGTCGCCACGCTGCAGGGCATCAAGCATATCTATACCCAGGTTCAGGACGGCGCGGCCACGGTCACGGTCGAATTTCGCCTGGAGAAACCGACACAGGAAGCCGTCGACGACGTTCGTGATGCGGTTTCCCGAATCCGTTCGGACCTGCCGGGCGAACTCAAGGACCCGGTGGTCAGCAAGATGAGCGTCACCGGTGCGCCGATCCTGACCTACACGGTGGCGTCGGTCCGGATGGACGACGAGGCGCTGTCGTGGTTTGTCGACAACACGGTGAGCAAGCGCCTGCTCAGCGTGCGCGGCGTCGGGGCGGTGGCCCGCGTCGGCGGCGTCAGCCGCGAAGTGCAGGTCGAACTCGATCCGGCCCGGCTGCTCGCGCTCGACACCACCGCCTCGGACATTTCCCGGCAGTTGCGCCAGATCCAGCAGGAAGCCTCGGGCGGGCGCTCCGATGTCGGCGGCATCGAGCAGTCGGTGCGCACCATCGGCACCGTGCAGTCGGCGGCCGAACTGGCGACGATGGACATCGTGCTTTCCGACGGCCGCAAGATTCGCCTCGACCAGGTGGCGACGGTCAGCGACACCGTCGCTGAAGTCCGCTCGGCCGCCCTGCTCAATGGCAGGCCGGTGGTCGGTTTCGAGATCACCCGTTCGCGCGGCGCCGGCGAAGTCGAGGTCGCCGACGAGGTCAGGATCACGCTGGACACGCTGAAGCTTGAATACCCGGACATCTCGATCACCGAGGCTTACAATTTCGTCGACCCGGTACGCGAAAACTATGCGGGATCGATGACGCTGCTGATCGAGGGCGCCATCCTCGCGGTCATCGTCGTCTGGCTCTTCCTGCGCGACTGGCGGGCCACCCTGGTCTCGGCGACCGCCCTGCCCTTATCGATCATCCCGGCTTTCGCCGCGATGCAGTTGATGGGCTTCACGCTCAACGTCGTGACCCTGCTCTCGATGTCGCTGGTCGTCGGCATTCTGGTCGACGACGCCATCGTCGAGATCGAGAACATTATCCGCCACCTGCGCATGGGCAAGACGCCGTATCAGGCAGCGATGGAGGCTGCCGACGAGATCGGCCTGGCGGTCATCGCCACAACCTTCACGCTGATCGCTGTCTTCCTGCCGACGGCTTTCATGGGCGGCGTCGCCGGCAAGTTCTTCGTGCAATTTGGCTGGACCGCGGCCATCGCCGTCTTCTTCTCGCTGGTCGTCGCGCGCATGCTGACGCCGATGATGGCCGCCTATATCCTGAAGCCGCCCGACAAGGAGCACGCCGAACCGCGCTGGCTGATCGTGTACAACGGCTGGGTGACCCGTTGCCTGCAGCATCGCGTGCTGACCATGCTCGCTGCGGCGATCTTCTTTTTCGGTTCGTTCGCCCTGGTACCCTTGCTGCCGACCGGCTTCATGCCGCCGGACGACCTGTCGCAGACACAGGTCTATCTCTCGCTTGCACCGGGCAGCACCTTTCAGCAAACCTTTGCGGTCGCCGAGCAGGCGCGCGTCATCGTCAGCAAGAATGCGCATGTGAAGCTGGTATACACGGCCATCGGCGGCGGCGCGGCAGGCAGCGATCCTTTTGCGCCGCGCGGCGCTTCGGAGGTGCGCAAAGCGACGCTGACGATCAATCTGACGCCACGCAAGGAGCGCGGCGGGGTCAGGAAGCTGGGCGTCGAACGCGAGCTGCGCGACGCGCTGGACGTACTGCCCGGTGTCCAGGTCAAGGTCGGCCTGGCCGGGGCGAACGAGAAGTATGTGCTGGTGCTGGCCAGCGAGAACGGCGCGGTGCTGGCCGAACACGCCCAGCGGGTCGGTCGCGAGTTGCGCACCATTTCCGGCATCGGCAACGTCACGACGACGGCCAGCCTGGTTCGTCCCGAACTCGTGGTGCGCCCCGATTTTGCCCGCATGGCCGATCTCGGCGTGACTTCGGCGGCGATCGCCGACACCTTGCGCATCGCCACCGCCGGCGACTACGACCAGGGTCTGGCCAAGCTCAATCTGGCCCAGCGTCAGGTCCCCATCGTCGTCAAGCTGCCGCCGGCGGCGCGCCAGGACCTCGCCCTGCTCGAGCGCCTGACGGTGCCCGGCAAGCACGGGCCGGTGATGATCGCCAATGTTGCCAGCCTGACCATCGCCGGCGGCCCGGCCGAGATCGACCGCTACGACCGCCTGCGCAATATCAACTTCGAGATCGAGTTGAACAATCAGCCGCTCGGCGAGGTGGAAAAGCAGGTACTGGCGCTCCCCAGCCTGCAAAGACTGCCGCCCGGTGTGCTGCAGACGACGATGGGCGACGCCGAGGCGATGGGCGAGTTGTTCGCCAGCTTCGCGCTGGCCATGGCGACCGGCGTGCTCTGC
>CAIMEK010000330.1 GCA_903839965.1 uncultured Acetobacteraceae bacterium
CGTTACGCGGTTCGGATTGAGGGGATCAGTGGGCGAGAGGCGGCGCGTCGCTTTGGCATCGACCCCCGGACGGTGGCGAAGATGCTGTTGTTCTCGGTGCCGCCCGGGTACCGGCGCAGCCGGCCGCCGGTGCGTCCGAAGCTGGATCCTTTCGTGGGGATTATCGAGCGGATCCTGGAAGAGGATAAGGGGCGTCCGGCGAAGCAGCGACACACGTCAAAGCGGATTTTCGAGCGTCTGCGCGACGAGCACGGCTACGTTGGCGGTGTGACAATCGTCAAGGATTACGTGCTGGCGCAGCGTCAGCGTCAGCGGGAGATGTGCGTGCCGTTGCGGCATGATCCTGGGCACGCGCAGGCGGACTTTGGCGAGGCGCTGGCGGTGATCGGCGGGGTTGAACGGAAGGTCCACTTCTTTGCCATGGACTTGCCGCACAGCGACGCAGGGTTCGTGCAAGCTTATCCGGCGGAGACGACGGAGGCGTTCTGCGCCGGGCATGTCGCGGCGTTCGACTTCTTTGGCAAGGTGCCGGCGTCGATTCTGTATGACAACACGGTGCTGGCGGTGGCCCGGATCCTGGGGGATGGCACGCGGCAACGGACGCGCGTGTTCAGCGAGCTGCAATCGCACTACCTGTTCGCCGATCGGTTCGGTCGGCCTGGCAAGGGCAACGACAAAGGCAAGGTCGAAGGTCTGGTCGGGTTGGTCCGGCGGAACTACCTGGTGCCGATGCCGCAGGCCGCGAGTTTCGCCGCCTTGAACGCGCAATTGCTGGTGGATTGCCGGCGCCGTTTCGACGATCGGCTGCGCGGCCACCACGAGACGATTGGTGAGCGGCTGGCGCGGGACCTGGCGTGCTTCCACGACCTGCCAGCGTCGCCCTACGACGCGTGCGACAAGAAGCCGGGCCGGGTGAGTTCACTGTCGTTGGTTCGCTATCACGGCACCGACTACTCGGTGCCGACGGCCTACGGGCATCGTGAGGTTCTGATCCGTGGCTACGTCGACACCGTGGTGATCTCCTGCGGTGCCGAGGTCATTGCCCGGCACGCCCGGTCCTATGAGCGGGAAGACTTTGTCTTTGATCCGTTGCACTACCTAGCGCTGCTGGAGCGCAAGACCGGCGCCCTCGACCAGGCGGCGCCGCTGGCGGGATGGCAGTTGCCCGAGGAGTTCGTGACGCTGCGCCGCCTGCTGGAGGCGCGCATGGGCAAGCAAGGCAAACGCGAGTTCGTGCAGGTGCTGCGTCTGCTGGAATTGTTCCGGGTCGAGGATGTCGCCGCCGGTGTGCGCGATGCCATTGATCGCGGTGTGATCGGCTTCGACGCGGTGAAGCATCTGCTGCTGTGCCGCATCGAACGGCGGCCACCCCGGCTCGACCTGACGGTCTACCCCTACCTGCCGCGAGCGAACGTGGCGACCATCTCGGCGCAGACCTACATGGGTCTGCTCAGCGGGGTGGCGTCATGACCGACACACCCCAGAGCCTGCCCTCGGGCCACGACCCGAGGGTCCTACCTGAAGGCGCTGAAGCTGCCGACCTTCCTGCGCGAATATGACAAGCTCGCCCGGCAGTGTGCTGCCGAGGGCGTCGATCACACCCGTTACCTGCTGCGGCTGGCCGAACTGGAGCTGATCGACCGGGAGCGGCGGACGGTCGAGCGGCGGATCAAGGAGGCCAAATTCCCGGCGGTCAAGAGCCTCGACAGCTTCGACTTCCTGGCCCTGCCGTCGCTCAACAAGGCTCTGGTGCTGGAGTTGGCCCGTTGCGAATACGTCGGCCGCCGGGAGAATATCATCGCGGTCGGCAACAGCGGCACCGGAAAGACGCATGTTGCCCTGGGTTTGGCGCTGGCGGCCTGCCAGAAGGGCTTGTCGGTCGGCTTCACCACGGCGGTGGCCCTGGTCCACGAGCTGATCGAGGCGCGCGACGAGAAGCGACTGCTGCGGCTGCAGCGTCAGTTTGCCGGCTACAAGCTCCTGGTGAACGACGAACTCGGCTACGTGCCGCTGTCCCAGACCGGCGCTGAGCTGCTGTTCGAAGTGTTCAGCCAACGCTACGAGCGCGGCTCGACCATCGTCACCAGCAACCTGCCGTTCGATGAGTGGACCAGCGTGTTCGCCTCCGAACGGCTCACCGGTGCTCTACTCGACCGACTGACCCACCACGTCCACATCCTTGAAATGAACGGTGACAGCTACCGGCTGAACCAAAGCAAGCGGCGTCAGCGCGACACCCGGTCCGGCGACCCTCCGGACAACCCACCAGAGGGATGATGTCGCAGCACGCTGCGCGTTTTGGGTTTCGTGACGTCACGCTTCGGAGTGGAACCATGCCACGCAGATCGATCGGTGAGAGGCCGATGACCGACGCCGAACGCCAGGCCCGCCATCGCGCCGCGCGAGTGGCTGGCGCGCCGGTCATTCGCGTGCGGCGACAAATTGATCACCGCGGCCGGGGCCGTCGTTGGCGTGATGCCGTCGCCGAACTGGCGGAATTACAGGCCCAGTATGCCGCCTGGCTGGAAGCGTTGCCGGACAGTCTACAAGACGGCACCACCGCCGATGCTCTGCGGGCAATCTGCGATCTCGACCTGACCGACCTTCAGGCAATCGAGCCACCGCGAGGTTTTGGCCGGGACTAACCATCTCGGCCTCCAGGACCGCTACGCCTCATACCGTCCTGGCCGAACGAGACCCCAGGGATCAACCTAAATGCCAGAACGCCGCGGCGGCCTTCTGGCATTCGTCTCTGATGCGTTCTTACGCCGGCGGGCCGATGCATTCTTTCTCCGGCGTTGACACCGCCCAATCTCCGCCGGCCAACCGGCAGGGGGCTCTGCGTGCAGCGTCGCGGAATTAAAGAGAATAGTTGCTCCGTCGGATTTCCCGACTTCACACCCTTGGCCTTTTGAACCAGATGTACGCCCCATGCGCCGAGACGAAATCCCGCCGAATGCTCCGACCGTGCGCACTACCATTGCCGCCGGCGCCACCCTATCGGTTTCGGCGCCGGTGACAGCCGAAACCGTTAACGATATTTTAGTCTGCGGCACCGAATTCTGCAGGAACAGCGCAACTCCGGCGCTCCCGTTCCACCCAGGCAACCAAAATACGTCCGCGCAGGTTGCTTCCAAAAGGGAAAAACCGATGAAGAGCGCAATCCGCGCCGCCGCCCTCCTGGCAGGTTGCTTCCTTCCATCGATAACCCAGGCCCAGGTCCAGCAACCCGGAAATCTATATGACTTTGGCGACAGTTTCCAGGATGGCCAATATTGGTGCACCAGCTTCGGCACCCCCCTCCACGCCTGCAGCAATTACCGCAATACGCCGATGCACCTCGGCTCCCTGTCGAATTATGCATTTTCCCTGCGTAACGACTTCGCCATTGGGGCAACCGCATCGGGCTCCGGCACCATCGCCAATACGGGCACCCCGCCCTACCCGGGCTACACCGCCACCTACCCCAACGCGATCGGCCAGATCGCCCAATTCCAGGCGCTGGGCAACCGCATCGGCCCGCGCGACCTAGTTATGCTGTCCTACGCCGGCAACGACGTGACGGTCTACGGCAACCCCGGCGCCGCGCTGGCGCAGACCGTCATCGGCAACCTCACGGGCAACGTACAGACCCTCATCGGCCTGGGCGCGCGGAATTTCGTGCTGCTCGGCGGGGTGCCGTTGGATCGCCTGCCCGCCGGTGGGCCGAGCATGCTGGAGCAATCCGGCATCTCGCCCGCCGGCGACCGCGAATACTACACCACCCTGAACGCCCGCCTCCCGGCCGCCCTCGCGCAATTCGCGAGCGCCTCCGTGCAGTTGCGCATCCTGGACGCCAACACGCTCTACAACCGCGTGCTCGACACTCCGGCGATGTACGGCTTCACCTTCGGCGACTGCGACATCATAGCCGGCTGTGCGTCGGCGCCGCTGGCCGTGCAGAACCAGTACGCGTTCTATCGCGGCCACCCGTCGGATGCCTTCGCCCAGCTGATCGCCAGCTACATCGAGAACCTGCTCACCATGCCCTACCAGATCGCCGCCGAGGCCGACCTCGCGCAGTCCGCGGCGCTGGCGTTCCACGACTCGCTGACCTGGCGCCTGAGCGCCGAACACCTCCGCTTCGCCGGGCCGGAGAGCGCCGCCAGGCCGGCGGTCGGCCGGCTGGCCGTGTTCGCCTCAGGCAACTACGCCTACGCCGACCGCAGCGACCGCAAAAGCGCCTCGGGCGGCAACGCCAATGCCGGCGGACTGACCGTCGGCGCGGATACTGGGCCACGCCCAACCTGCTGCTCGGCGCGGCCTTCTCCTATTCGAACACCGGCTCGGCGCTCAACAACGCCAACGGCAAGGTCAATTTCGACGCCTACCAGTTCGCCGCCTTCGCCTCGCTCAGCTACCCCAACTGGTTCGCCGACGCGGTGCTGAACGGCGGCGTCAACAGCTACACCGTGAAGCGCCCCGGCGTCATCGACACGCTGTCCGGCACCCCCCAGGGCAGCAGCATCGTCGCCGGACTAAAGGGCGGCCACCTGTTCGATGTCCAGCGCGTGCAAATCGGGCCGATCGCCGGCCTCACCTACAGTCATGTCGGCGTTGGCTCGTACTCGGAATCGGGCGACATCTTGCTGGCCCAGTCCGTCGGCAGCCAGAGCCTTAACGGCCTGACCGGCTCCGCCGGCGTGCAGCTCCGCGCTTCCGGCGTGGTCTGGGGGCATGCGGTACGCTCGTTCGCCGACCTCACCGCGGAACGCGACTTCCTCGGCGGCCACCGGATCATCACCACCACCGGTCTGGACGCCACCTCGGCGCTGCCGCTCTATACGCCGCTGTCCAGCGGCGCCGGCACCTATGGGCGGCTGGCGGCGGGCGTCGAGGCCGAACTGCCGCACGGCATCGCGCTCGGCCTCATGGGCGGAACCACCTTCGCGCGCGGCAACGGCAACCAGGGACAGGTGCAGGTTACGCTGAGGGCATCGTTCTAGGCATGCACCAGGAGACCGTCTCGTCCAAGTCAGCCGCGAACCTCTACCGCGAAGCGGTTTCGTTCACTTCGCATGACAGGCAGGTCGGTGATCAGCTTCCATTCGATGGCTGGACGGTGCAGCGGCTTGGTGCGCTCGTTGGCGTGGATAACCGGTCATTCTGGTTCTCGGCGAGGCGACGGTTCCGGCGGTATTCTTTGTGGTTGGCCGCGGGGTGGCCGTTGCCACCAGATGCCGAAAAAAATGAAAGAGCTTGTGGGGCGCCCTTTTCCCCCCAAGCGTCGCGTCCCGGCGGCGGGCTACCGGTGCAGCGACATGGCGACTGCCGGCCCGCGCGTCGGCTGCATCCGCAACGCGCGCAACTAAAGAGGCACCTTCACCCGTGCGGCACCTCACGGCACGGGTGAGCAGCGTCCCGCCGCCCGCGTTCGCCGCCATTCAGGAACGGCATTCTTGGTATGGTTCTTGGTAAACCTGATGAGCGGGCCGTGGAAGGGCCGCCGAATGTGCCGTAACTCATTAAAATCGTTTGGCGTCCCGTGGGGGAATCGAACCCCCGTTACCGCCGTGAGAGGGCGGTGTCCTGGGCCTCTAGACGAACGGGACAACAAGCCCGCCGCCTTCTACGGCCTTCCCCCGCTCACTTCAAGCCATCACCATCGCCTCACCGCGCCAACGCGGCACGTCCCACCACCTGTCCCGTACGCAGGTCCACCACCACCACCCGGTCCGGCCCGCCCCCCGCCAGTTGCAGCGCCAGCCGGTCCGGCAATGCCGATACCCCGGCGATGCGCGTGCCCGCCGGCTCGTCCAGCACCGCATCGTGCACCGCCGGCGGCGCCACCGAAGCGCGACGCGCGACCATCACCCCGAGCGTCGCCCCGCCGATGACGATCAGCACCCCCATCGCCACCACCGCCACCACCAGCGCCCGCATCCGTCGCCCCTCCACCTGCCCCGCCATCGGGAGTATCTCACCCACCGCATGTCCAACGAAGCCGCCAGCGATGCAAGCGTCCACACCGTCCGGGCCTCCGCCGCGGCCGCCGGGCAGCGCGTCGACCGCTTCCTCGCCGAGCACCTCCCCGCCTTCTCCCGCTCGCGCGTGAAGACCCTCATCGAGGCCGGCTTCGCCAGCCGCGACGGCACCCCCGTCGACACGGCGTCCGAACCCGTGCGCGCCGGCGCGCTCTACCGCCTCGCCCCGCCGCCGCCGGTCTCGGCGACACCGCAGCCGCAGGCCATTCCCTTCCCCATCCTCTACGAGGACGCCGACCTGCTGGTGCTCGACAAGCCGGCGGGGCTGGTAGTGCACCCCGCCCCGGGCAACCAAGACGGCACCCTGGTCAACGCCCTGCTCGCCCATTGCGGCGACAGCCTGCCCGGCATCGGCGGCGAGCGACGCCCGGGCATCGTGCACCGCCTGGACAAGGATACCTCCGGCGTCATGGTGGTGGCCAAGAGCGAACAGGCGCTGGCCACCTTGTCCGCCAGCTTCGCCGCCCACACCCTCGACCGCGCCTACCTCGCCTTGTGCTGGGGCCTGCCCAACCCCGCGGCCGGCGAAATCGAGGGCGCCATCGGCCGCGACCCGCGCGACCGCAAGCGCATGGCCGTGCGCACCGGCGGCGGCAAGGCCGCCCTCACCCGCTACCGCACCATCGGCCACGCCCTGGGCGCCGTCGCCCTGCTGCAACTGCGCCTGGCCACCGGGCGCACCCACCAGATCCGCGTCCACCTGGCCAGCCGGGGCCACCCGGTGGTCGGCGATCCGCTCTACCTGCGCCGCATCCCGGCCGCGGCCCGCAGCCTCGACGAAGCTACCCGCCGTGCCCTGCTCGACTTCCCCCGCCAGGCCCTGCACGCCGCCCGCCTCGGCTTCTCCCACCCGCGCACCGGGGCGCTGCTTAGCTTCGCCACCCCCCCGCCGCCCGACATGCAGGCGCTGATCGACCTGCTCGGCCTCGGTTCGGTGACGGAAACTTAATCCTGACTTAACTAGTCCGGATTATTGACCGGAGAGGCTCGGCGCGATATACCTCCCTCCTGAAACCGACGCGGGGGGGTGCCGGCGTCGAGCGATTGACCGGTATGTTGCCGCCGCCAGATGGGGCGCATGCCGGTGCTCGTGAATCGCCGCCGTCAGGACCCTGCCGGCCCCTTTCGGGCCGGGCCAAGCGCAACCGGCTGCCCCCCTACGCCGTAAAGGGTGGGAGGCAAGCCGAATGGACGAAAGGAGCCTTTCGTGGTCTCTGCCGTCATCAATGTCGCCCCCGAGGGCAATCTGTCGCGGTATCTCCAGGAGATCCGCAAATACCCCATGCTGACCCCTGAGGAGGAACTGGAGCTTTCCAAGCGCTGGCGCGATCAGGAAGACATGGAGGCGGCCCACAAGCTCGTCACGTCGCATCTGCGGCTGGTCGCCAAGATCGCCATGGGCTACCGCGGCTACGGCCTGCCGCTCGGCGAACTGATCAGCGAAGGCAATGTCGGCATGATGCAGGCGGTCAAGCGGTTCGATCCGGACCGCGGCTTCCGCCTGGCCACCTACGCCATGTGGTGGATCCGCGCCGCCATCCAGGAATACATCCTGCACTCGTGGTCGCTGGTGAAAATGGGCACCACGGCGGCGCAGAAGAAGCTGTTCTTCAACCTGCGCCGGCTGAAGGGCCAGATGCAGGCGATCGACGACGGCGATCTGCAGCCCGAGCAGGTGGCGAAGATCGCCCGCGTGCTCGATGTGCCCGAGCAGGACGTGGTCAACATGAACCGCCGCCTCTCGGCGCCCGACCACAGCCTCAACGCCCCGGTGCGTGCCGACAGCGAAGGCGAATGGCAAGACTGGCTGGTGGATGAGAGCGAGAGCCAGGAAACCGAGATCGGCGACCGCGAGGAGCTGACCGGGCGCAAGGCGCTGCTGACCGGCGCCCTGCAGACGCTCAACGAGCGCGAGCGCCACATTCTCATCGAGCGCCGGCTGAAGGACAATCCGACCACGTTGGAGGAACTGTCCCAGCAGTACAACATCTCGCGCGAGCGGGTGCGGCAGATCGAGGTGCGCGCCTTCGAGAAGCTGCAGAAGGCAATGCACACGCAGGTCGCCGAACAGCGCCGGCAGGCGGCGGCGGCCCGGACGGCGTAAAAGGCCAGGGCTTTGCCCTTGTATCTCTGTGGGCACCCGAGCGGGTAAGCTTACCCGCTCGGGTGCGGAAGGGAGCCCGACCTGCCCTGGGGTGATTGAGCCCGTGGTCCAGCGCGGTGCCCCTTCC
>CAIMEK010000331.1 GCA_903839965.1 uncultured Acetobacteraceae bacterium
GATTTCTTGGTGCGCCGCGTAATTTCGGTCGAACGCACACATTACCCGCTAACCTGCCTCGTGCTGCCGGGCCGCGAAATGAATGTGAAGCTGGTTTACCAGACGGCGCGTTTCGATGCCCGTGCGATGACGCGTTTCCTCGCGCAGATGCAGACTTTGGCCGAGGCGCTGCTCGATCGGCCTAATGCGCCAGTGGCCGCACTGTCGCCATTGGCTGAAGCCGAGCGGCGGCAACAAATCCTCGATTGGAACGAGACGGTCGAAGCCTATGACCGGTACGAGCATTTCCACCGCCGCTTCATGCGGCAAGCCAAGCAGCGGCCAGACGCAATTGCCGTTGTCAGCGGCGACGAGCGGATGAGCTACGGAGAATTGGACGCCCGCTCCAACCAATTGAGCCATTATCTGCGAGGCGCGGGCGTAAAACCGAACACGCTGGTCGGCATCCATATGGAACGCTCTACCGATTTGCTGGTCGGCCTGCTCGGCATCTTGAAAGCCGGCGGCGCGTATGTGCCGCTGGACCCGCGCTTCCCCGCCGAGCGTTTGGCGATGATGGTCGAAGACAGCGCCACGCCGGTCATTCTGACGCAAGCGGACCTGGCCGACAATCTGGACAGCCGAGATGCGAAGCGCGTTTGCATCGACACTGACTGGGCTGAAATCGCCCGATGCTCGCGTCAGATCACCGATATTGATGGGCATCCCGAAAACCTCGCGTACACGATTTTCACTTCCGGTTCGACCGGCCGACCGAAAGGTGTGCAGATTCCGCATCGCGCCTTGACAAACCTGCTGTTGACCTTCGAGCGCCGCGTCGGCTTCGGCGTGGACGATGTGATGCTCGCGGTCACCACCTTGTCGTTCGACATCGCCGGACTGGAACTGTACCTGCCGCTTATGGTCGGTGGGCGGGTGGTGTTGGCAAGCGCCGAGGACGCTGCCGACGGCGACCGCTTGCAGACATTGCTGCGCGAAGAGGCCGCAACGGTCATGCAGGCCACCCCAGCGACGTGGCGCTTACTGCTGACGACGGGCTGGACACCAAATCCGGGGCTTAGGATGTGGTGCGGCGGCGAAGCCTTGCCGATCGATTTGGCCGAGCGGCTGATTGCGTATGGCAACGTGCTGTGGAATGTCTACGGGCCGACCGAGACCACGATCTGGTCGTCCACCGTTCGCATTCTGCCCGACGCGTCGCCGATCACGGTCGGGCTGCCGATTGCCAACACCAGCTTCTACGTGGTGGACGAGGCCGGGCAGATCGCGCCGGTGGGGGTCGCGGGCGAATTGTGGATCGGCGGCGACGGGCTGGCGCGCGGCTATTCCGGCAAGCCTGAAATGACCGCGGAACGATTCGTCACTGCGCGGTTCGGCGCCGTTGGGCAACGGTGCTATCGCACCGGCGACATCGCCCGCCGGCTCGAGGATGGGCGGGTGGAAGTGCTGGGCCGGCTCGACCAGCAGATCAAGCTGCGCGGCTTCCGCATCGAACTGGGCGAGATCGAGGAGGCGCACGCCAAGGTCGACGGCGTGCTGAGCAACGCGGTGGTGCTGCGCGAGGACCCGGCACGGCTGGTGGCCTACTATGTCGAGCGGGCCGCCAGCGCGCTGACGCCGGAGGTGCTGCGCCAGGCGTTGGCGCGGACGCTGCCGGACTACATGGTGCCGGCGCTGTGGATGCGGCTCGATGCCATGCCGCTGAACGCCAACGGCAAGATCGACCGGCGCGCGTTGCCGGCGCCGGATGCCGCCAACGTGGCGCCGATGGCAGACTACCTGCCGCCGCAGACCGAACTGCAGCAGCAGCTGGCGGCGATCTGGCAGGAAGTGCTGGGCCTGCCGCGCATCGGGCTCGGCGACAACCTGCTCGATCTCGGCGCGGACTCCATCCATTTGTTCCAGATCGCCGCGCGCAGCATGCGGGTGGGGCTGGCGGTGAATGCGAGCACGCTGCTGCGTCATCCGACGGTGGCAGCGCTGGCCGAGGTGGTGGGCGCGACGGCGACGCCGGCGCGGCCGATCGAGGCGCCATCGGCAGGGCCGTCGTTGGCGCAGTTCCAGCGCAAGCGGCGCCGCCCGGCCGTGATGGAGACGGCCGTGGCCGCGACCGCCGTGGCCGCGACACTCGGCAACTCCGACTGACACGGCAGGCAAGAGGACGACATGGCGATCATCGAGCTGATAGATCCAGGCCAGCGGCCGGGCGCCCCGGATGAGACCCCGACGGTGTTTCCCTGCACGCTGGCGCAGCAACGGTTCTGGGTGCTTGACCGCATCGACCCAGGCACCGCGGCGCTCAATGTGGCGGTGCGCTGGCGGCTCGAAGGCGACGTGTCTGCGGAGCTTGCCGAGCGTGCCTTCGCGGCGATCATCGCGCGCCACGAGACGTTGCGTACCGCCATCGTCGAACAGGACGGCACGCCGGTGCAGGTGGTTGCCCAGGCCGTGCCGTTCCGGCTGCCCGACATCGACCTTACGCGGTTGGAGGAAGCGCAGCGCATGCCCGAGGCGCTCAGGCTCGGCGCGCGCGAGGCACGGGCGCCGTTCGACCTGACCCGCCCGCCGTTGCTGCGCGCGACGCTGCTGCGGCTGGAGCCGCGCGTGTCCATTCTGCTGGTCACCGTGCACCACGTGGTGGCCGACGGCTGGTCGATCGGCGTGCTGGCGCGCGAGTTCGGCCGCCAGTACGACGCGGCTGCCAGCGGTAACGCGCCCGATCTGCCGGAACTGGAAATCCAGTACGGCGATTTCGCGCTGTGGCAGCAGGCCTGGCTGGCCAGCGAAGCGCTGACGCCGGCACGCGAATTCTGGCAACAGAGGCTCGCCGGCCTGGTGCCGTTCGAGGTGCCGCCGGACAAGCCACGCCCGCCGGTGCAGACCGACAACGGCGCCATCGTTTCGGTAGTGCTGCCGCGTCCGCTCACCGACGCTCTGGCCGCACTCGGGCGGACGCGCGGGGCGACGATGTACGCCACCTCGCTCGCCGGACTGCTGACGCTGCTGCACCGCTACACCGGGCAGACCGACATCGTGCTCGGCACCCAGGTGGCGGGCCGCGACCAGGTGGAACTCGAGCCGCTGGTAGGCAACTTCATCAACACCGTCATCCTGCGCCACTCCCTCGACCCGGCGCGGCGCGTGGCGGAGTTGCTGGAACAGACGCGCGATACCGTGCAGGACGCGCTGACGCATCAGCAGATGCCGATCGAGGAGCTGATCGCACGCATCCGCCCGGCCCGCGACCTCAGCCGCAATGCGCTGTTCTCGGTGAACTTCATTTTCCAGCGCGCCTTCATCCGCAACGAGTCGTTCCGCGACTTCGCGCTGGTGGACATTCCCTCGCAGACCGCCGGCGCGCTGTACGACCTCAACTTCTTTATGGTCGAGCGGCCGGACGGTTGGCGGATGAGTTGCGAATACAACATCGACCTGTTCGAGCAGAGCACCGTCGAGGGCATGCTGGCCGCGCTGCGCACGGTTCTCGCGGGCATGGTGGCCGATCCGGCGGCCACGATCGGCGACCTGCGCCTGATGACCGCGCAGGAAGAGGCGGCACTCGTCGGCGCCAGCAACGACACCGCCAGGGACTATCCCGCCGACCGCACGCTGACCGAACTGGTCAGCGCACGCGCTGCCGCGATGGGCGGGGCGATGGCGGTGGCGGCGGGCGAGCGGCAGCTCAGCCATGCCGAGCTGGAGGCGGCGTCGAACCGTCTTGCGCGCCACTTGCAGGAACGCGGCGTCGGCGTCGGCACGCGGGTCGGCATTTGTCTGCAACGCTCCACGGATTTGCTGACGGCGCTGCTGGCGGTGATGAAGGCGGGCGCGGCCTATGTGCCGCTGGATCCCGCCTATCCGGCCACACGCCTGCAACAGATTGTCGACGATGCCGACCTGACGGAGATCGTCACCTGCACGCCGGCCTGGCGGCAGCTTGCGCACGATGCCGCGCGCGTGACGATGCTGGATTGGGACAGCGCCCAGATCGCCCAGCACGACGACGCGCCGCTGCCGCAGGCGGCGGGGCCGGACGATGCCGCCTACGTCATTTTCACTTCGGGCTCGACCGGCCGACCGAAGGGCGTGCAGATCACCCATCGGAACCTGGTGAACCTGCTGAGCTCGATGGCGCAAACCCCTGGGCTGGCGGCCGGCGAGACGCTGGTTTCGGTGACCACCGTTTCGTTCGACATCGCCGGGCTTGAACTGTTCCTGCCGTTGCTGGTGGGGGCGCGGCTGGTGATCGCCTCGGCCGAGGAAGCGGCCGACGGCGCGGCGCTGCTTGGCCTGTTGCGCAAGTGGAACGCCAACGTACTGCAGGCGACCCCGGTGACGTGGGAAATGCTGATCGAGGCCGGCTGGAACGGCGCTCCGCGGTTGCGCGCGCTGTGCGGCGGCGAAGCGCTGGGTCGGCCGCTCGCCGACCGCATTCTCGCGCGGGCTGGCGAGTTGTGGAACATGTATGGCCCGACCGAAACCACCATCTGGTCGTCGGCGCTGAAAGTCGAGCCGGGCGAAGGGCCGGTGCCGATCGGGCCGCCGATCGCCAACACCCAGTTCCATGTGCTGGACGCGCGCGGCGAACCGACGCCGTTGGGCGCCATCGGCGAATTGTACATCGGCGGCGACGGCGTGGCGGCGGGATATTTCGGCCGACCGGATCTGACACGCGAACGTTTTTTGGCCGATACGTGCGGCCCGCTGGCGGGGCGCAAAATGTACCGCACCGGCGACCTGGTACGCCGCCGGCCCCACGGCACGCTGGAGTTCCTCGGCCGCGCCGACAACCAGGTGACACTGCGCGGGTTCCGCATCGAACTCGGGGAGATCGAAGCGGCCTTGCTGAGCCATCCGCAGGTTGCCGCCGGGGTTGTGGTGCTGCGCAAGAATGCAGTCGGCGACGGCATGCTGTGCGCCTATGTGGTGGCGGCCGGGGTGCCCGTGCCGGGCTTGCCGGCGGTGCTGATGCGCGCGCTGGCCGGGGCGCTGCCGGCGCATATGGTGCCCGCCAGCGTGAGCGTGCTGCCGGGGCTGCCGCGCACGCCGAACGGCAAGATCGATCGCAACGCCTTGCCCGAACCGGCGGGCGCGGAGGCGGCGGCGCCGGCGGCGGCGCCGGCGGGGCTGACCGATGTGGAGCGGCAGATCGCGGAAATCTGGAGCGACGTGCTGGGTACGAAAATCGACAGCGCGGACGCCAATTTCTTCGAACTCGGCGGCCACTCGCTGCTGGCCGCGCGCATGCTGGCGCGGGTCGCGGCGAGGTTCGGCGAAAAATTGCCGTTCACCACGCTGTTCCGTGCGCCTGTGCTGGGCCAGTTCGCGCGCCTGATGCCGGAGCGCGGCGCCGTCGCCCATGCCGACCAGTTGGTCTGGGTGCAGCCGCGCGGACAGGGCACGCCGGTGATCGCCATCTACAACACCGGCATCTTCCACACGCTGGCCAACCGCGTTGGTCCCGATCGGCCATTCCTGGCCGTGCAGCTCTGCGATCCGCACGAACCGTGCGCGCTGCCGGAGGGCAGTTTCGAGGATTTGGCGGCGGCCTTCGTGCGGCTGATCCGGGCGGCGCGGCCGCACGGCCCTTACGTGCTGCTGGGCCTGTGCGTGGCCGGCACGATCGCCTACGAGGCGGCGCAGCAGTTGCGTGCTGCGGGCGAGGAGGTGGAACTGCTGGTGCTGATCGACGGCTGGGCACCGGGCTACCTGCGTCGCCGCCCCGTCGGCGCGCGTTGGCTGGCCGACATGTCGTATCGCTGGAAAGTGTTGCACCGGCAAATCGAACGGGTGTGGAGCGGCCAGCAGACCCTTGCCCAGCTCGCTGCACGCATGCGGCTGGTGCGCACCTTGCGGTTGCTGCCGATGGCGCGTGCGTTGGGGCTGATCAAGGAGATCCCGCCGGACGCACCGGACCAGTGGATGCTCGATCACTTCGGCCGTGCGCTGGCCTCCTACGAGCCGCGTTCCTATGGCGGGCGCGCGCTGGTGTTCCACTCGCCCGACCAGCCCAGCGGGCGTTTCCTCGATACCAGCCTGGGGTGGGCCGAATTGTGCACCGGACCGTTCACCTGCGAGAACGTGCCGGGCGACCACCTGGGACTGTTCCAGGACCCCGGCGCAAGCCAGATGGCGGCACGCATCGGCGCGCTGCTGCGCGATGGCGCCGAAGCAAACGTTCAGCCTGCAGCCAAGGGTTGAGGCGCATCCGATGACAGCATTGTGCATCGCGAGCGGGCACGGATTCGGGCATCAACAGCAGGCAATGTTGCACCTGCGGCTGGACCGCATTCATCCATACATGACGGATCAACGACACGGTGGGGGACGGCGCCGGGAGTGCGTCGTGGTGAACAGCCACGCATCCGGCGATGAGACCCCTTAGGACTATAGGAGACGACCTGATGGCTAGCTCCGCGCCCGATGCGGTGACCTTGCCGCCCTTTGCAGTGGTGATACCCACTCGCAACGCCGGGATGTTCATCGCGCCGATGCTCGCCGCGCTGGCGGCGCAGACCGCACGACCACTCGAAGTGCTGGTGATCGATTCGGACTCGAACGACGGCACGCCGCAGCGCTTCGAGAGTGCCGGCTGCCGCGTATACCCGATCAAGGTTGCCCAGTTCGATCACGGCGGCACGCGCAACCTTGGCGCCGCGATGGTGGACAAGCGCGCCGAGTTGCTGGTTTTCCTGACCCAGGATGCGGTACCGGCCGGACCGGATGCGTTTGCATGCCTGCTGGCGCCGTTCGCGGACCCGATGACGGCGATGGCGTACGGCCGGCAACTGCCGCGCCCGCAGGCCAGCCCAATCGAGCGTCATGCCCGTATTTTCAACTACGGTTCGACGCCGGCGGTGCGCCGGTTGCCGCAGGCGCGGGCGCTCGGCATCCGGGCGATATTCTGCTCCAACTCCTTCGCCGCCTATCGACGCAGCACCTTTGAGGCGTTGGGCGGGTTCGCGAGCCCCGTGATCATGGGCGAGGACCAGGTGTTCGCGGCGCGCGCGTTGCTCGCGGGCTGGTCGGTGGCCTATGCGGCGGCGGCGGAAGCGGTGCACTCACATGGCTACACGCCGCTGCAGGAGTTTCATCGGTATTTCGATACCGGCGTCTACCACGCGGCAACCCCGCTGATCGGCCAGCAGTTCGGTGGCATCGGCGGCGAAGGGCTGGCCTTCATCCGCTCGGAACTGCGCCATCTCGCGCGCACGGCGCCCGCCTGGATTGCGGTGGCGCCGGTGCACTGGGCGGCCAAGATCATCGGCTACCGTCTCGGTCGCCGGTTCGCACATTTGCCGCCGTCGCTGTGCCGCGCCCTGAGCATGCACAAGGGCCATTTCCGCCCGACGGCTTCCGAGGGCGCCACGGCCGCCATGCCGGCAGCGGCGGACTGAGAGAGGCTGAACCATGAGCAGTATCGGTTCCGGAGCGGTTGCCAACTATGCAGGCGATGCATCGTCGTTGCTCGGCCAGGTTGCGACGAGCAACGCAACCCCGGTCTCCACGCGCATCATCCGCGACCTGGTGCGCCTGAGCGATGGCGCGCTGCTGGTTGGCGTGGCGCCGCTGGCCTGCCTGCCGATCGCCGGGCCCGCGCCGACGGTGGGTTCGTTCGTGGTCGCCGGGGCGATCGGCGCGCTGGTTGCGCTGATGGTGTTTTCGCGTGCTGGCATCTACAGCCTGGCGTCGTTGCTGACGCCGTCGCGCGGCTGGTTGCCGGGCGTGGGCGGGGTGTGCCTGGGCGCCTGCGTCGCGGCGGTCGTGCTGCTGCTGAACGGCCTGGGGGTGGCGGCGGTGGCGCAGTGGACGGCCGGCTGGCTCGTCGGCGGCGCGATCTGCCTGCTGCTGGTGCGCCTGACCGTGCGGGCGGTGCTGCGGCGCTACCAGACGCAGGGGCGGCTGGCGCGCAAGCTGGCGATTGTCGGCGTCAACGAACTGAGCGCCGCCCTGATCGGGTGCATCGACATGACCGCGCCGAACACCTCGGTGGTCGGGCTGTATGTCGAGCACGAGGAAGACGTCTCGACGAGCCAGTCCGGGTTGCCGGTGCTCGGCGGCCTGGAAGACCTCATCGTGCACACGCGCGTGCAGGCGATCGACACCATCGTGGTGGCGCTGCCGCTGGTCGAGCAGGCCCGGGTGCAGCGCATCTGCGACCGGCTGCGCGATGTTGCCTGCGACGTTTTCCTCACCGCCGACGTGGTCGGGTTGCACCATGGCGCCTCGGCGCTGTCCGAGATCGACGGACACCCGGTGATCATGGTGCGCCAGCGCCCGCTGAAGGACTGGCAGGGCGTGCAGAAGCGCGCCTTCGACCTGGGGTTCGGCTGGCTGTTCCTGCTGCTGCTGGCGCCGGTGATGGCGATGATCGCGCTGGCCATCCGCATCGACAGCCCAGGCCCGGTGCTGTTCCGCCAGCGTCGCCTCGGTTTCAACAACAATGTCATTACGGTTTTCAAATTCCGCACGATGTATCATCACTATTCCGATCCATTGGCGAACCGGCTGACTGAGCGCAACGATCCCCGGATCACCCGGCTGGGACGCATATTGCGCCGGTTCAGCCTGGATGAGCTGCCGCAGATCTTCAACGTGCTGTCCGGCGTGATGTCGCTGGTCGGGCCGCGCCCGCACGCGCTCAACGCCAAGGCGGCCAACCGCTACTACGCCGACGTGGTGGCCGACTACGCACGGCGCCATGTGGTGAAGCCCGGCATCACCGGCTGGGCGCAGGTGAGCGGCTGGCGCGGCGAGACCACCACCGAAGAGCAGATCCGCCAGCGCGTGCTGCACGACCTCCACTACATCGAGAACTGGTCGGTGCGGTTCGACCTCAAGATCCTCTGGCTCACGTTCGTTCGTGAACTGATCAGCCGCCATGCATTCTGAGCGCAACCCGCTCCGGCGCGACGCATTGCGCGTCGTCCTGGTCAGCAACTTCTACCCGCCCAACGTGGTCGGCGGGGCCGAGATTGTGGCGGCGCAGCTGGCGCGCGAGCTGGCGGCGACCGGCGTGGACGTGACCGTGGTGACCACCTGCGGCCCGCAGGACGGCATCCGCGAGGAAGTGCAGGACGGCGTGCACGTGGTGCGCTTCTTCCCGCGCAACCTGTGGTGGAACTACGCACGCTTCCAGGCCGGCGATGCGCGCAGCCTGCCGGCCAAGCTGATATGGAACCTGCGCGACAGCTGGAACCGCGACGCGGCGCGCAAGTTCGGCGCGGTGCTCGACACCATCGCCCCCGACGTGGTGCATACGCACAACCTCAAGGGCCTGTCGCCGTCGGTGTGGGCCGAGGCGCGGCGGCGCGGCCTGCCGGTGGTGCACACGATGCACGACTACTACCTGCTGTGCAGCCGCGGCACCATGCTGCATCGCGACGGCACGCCGTGCGGCCAGCGTTGCCTGGCCTGTCTTGGCTACCGGGCCTGGTACAAGCCGCAGGCGGCGTTGGTCGACATCCTGTGCAGCCCGTCGCGGCATCTGCTGGACGTGCACGTGAAAGCCGGTGTTGCCGCGCGGATCGGCCAGTACGTGGTGCGCAACGGCCTGATGCCGCCAACCTCCGTCGAGGCGCCCGCGAATAACGCGGTGCCGCAGCTGCTGTTCCTCGGGCAATTGCGCCGCGAGAAGGGCATCCATGTGCTGCTGGAGGCCATGCGCACGGTGCGCCGGCCGGTGCAGGTGCACATCGCCGGCCGCGGCCCGATGACCGAGGATGTGCGCCAGGCCGCTGCCGCCGATCCGCGGCTGGTGTTTCACGGCTTCCTGGCCGGCGAGGACAAGCAGCGTGCGCTGGCCGGCTGCGATGCCCTGTTGTTCCCCTCGACCTGGGCGGAGAACGCGCCGCTGGCGATCGCCGAGGCCTTCCTCAATGGCCGGCCGGTGATCGGCAGCCGCTATGGCGCCATTCCCGAGTTCGTCGCCCACGGCGACAACGGATTGCTGTTCGAGATGGGCGACCCGCTGTCGCTGGCCGCCGCGATCGACCGGATGTCGGGCGACCCGGCGCTGCGCGAGGCGTTGTCGGCGGGAGCGCGGGAGTCGGCCGGCGCATTCACCGTGCAGGCGATGACCGCAGCCTATCGCGGACTGTACGAACGCGTGCTCGAGCAGGCGCAGGCGAGGGTGGCGTGAATATCGGGTTTCCGCCTCCGCGCCGGCCGCTCAGCGTGCTGTGGACGCTGCCCTACGTGCCGTACCCGGCGACCAACGGCGGCAAGCTGCGCCAACTCGGCCTGCTGACGCAGATGGCGCGGCGGGGGCATTCCATTACGTTGCTGTGCCTGACCAAGCAGATGCCCGACGCCGCCGCCATGGCGCATCTGTCGGATTTGCTGGAACACGTGCGGGTGCTGCCGCGGCGGTCGCGCGTGGATCCGCGCACGCTGGCGCGCGCCGCCTGCTCGCTGCGGCGCCCCGCGGTGGCCACGATCAACGGGTGCGATTCGGCCTTCGCGGCGGCGTTCGCCGAGTTGCTCGAGCAGAATTTCGATATCGTGCAGATCGAGCATTCCTACTCGTTCGAGCCCATGGCGCGACCTTTGGCGCGGCGGGGAACGCCGTTCGTGCTCACCGAGCACAACGTCGAGTCCGACGTGGTGCGGGCGCAGTACCACCGCCTGCCGTGGCTGCTGCGCGGGCTCGGCGCGCTGGATGCGATGCGCTGCCGGGCCTGGGAGCGCGCGGTAGTGCGGCGCGCCGCCTGCGTGGTGGCGGTGGCGGCGCAGGACGAGCCGCGCTTCGCCGCCATGGGCGCGCGCGATACCGCCCTGGTGGTGAACGCCATCGATGTCGGCGCCTATGCCCGGGTCGAGCCCGATCCCGCCAGCGCGCGCGCGCTGTTCCTCGGCAATTACGAATACGCGCCCAACACCGACGCGGTCGTCGACACGGACTCCGGTGCGGTGCTCGTCGCCGGACGCCCCATCGAGCGGGGCATCGGTGTGATCTTGGTGCAGCCGTCATCCGTGGCCAGCAGCACGGC
>CAIMEK010000332.1 GCA_903839965.1 uncultured Acetobacteraceae bacterium
GGCGGCGCGCTACGGCGCCCTGGCGGCGCTGCTGGCGGGGCGCGGCCAGACGCCAGTGGTGATCGGCGCCGCCGCCGACGCGCCGCTGGCGGCGGCGATCCGCGCGGTCTGTCCGGTGGCGATCGACCTTACCGGCCGCACCGACCTGCCTGACCTGGCCTCCATCGCCGCCGGGGCGGCGCTGGCGGTGGGCAACGACACCGGGCCGATGCATGTCGCCGCCACCATGGGCTGTGCGTGCCTGGTGCTGTTCTCCGCCGAGAGCGACCCGGCGCTGACCGCGCCGCGCGGACCGGGCGGGCAGCGCGGCGCGGTGCTGCGGGTGGCCGACCTGGCCGATCTCGCCGTGGAGCGGGTCGCCGCGGCGGTGCCGGTGCGCCGATAGCCCGGGGAGATGCGCATGCCGACGGTGATCGTCTATCGCGACACGCTGCTGCCGAAATCCGAGATCGAATTCATGCGCCGGCAGTATGTGGCGTTCGACGCGTTGCGTCCGGTGTGGATCGGCCGCCGGGTCGAGCCGTGGCTGGATCGCGACATGTTCCGGCTTGGCCCGGTGTTCGACGGGCTCGGCGGCGCGGCGTTCAAGCTGGCCGGCGTGGTGCCCGACCTGGCCGCGGTGCGCGCGCTGGGCGCGGTGTGCGTGCACGCGCAGTTCGGCCGGGGCGGCGCGCTGGCGCTGCCGCTGGCCAGGTGGCTCGGCGTGCCGCTGGTGGTGACGTTCCACGGCGGCGACGTGCACAAGCGGTCGCATTACCGGCTGTTCCCCATTCCGGCGCTGTTCCGCCTCAGGATGCGCGGGCTGATGGACTATGCCGCGGCGTTCGTCTGCGTCTCGCCGGGGGTGCGCGAGCAGTTGCTGGCGCGCGGCTTTCCGGCCGACAAGGCGGTGGTGCTGCCGATCGGCATCGACCAGGTGCCCGCCGCGCCGCGCGACGGGGCGGGCAGCGGCGTGCTGTTCGTCGGCCGCTTCGTTGAGATGAAGGGGCTGCCCGTGCTCATCGAGGCGATCCGCCTGTTGCGGGGCCAGGGCTGCCGGGAGCGATTTATTCTCATCGGCGACGGTCCGGAACGGGCCGCGACGGAACGGGCACTGGCGGGCATCGACGGCGTGGAGCTGCGCGGCTGGCAGAGCGCGGCGGAGGTGCGGGCGGCCGTGCTGGCCGCGCGCGCGGTGTGCCTGCCGAGCGTGCGGGCGCGCTCCGGCGAAGCCGAAGGGCTGCCCAGCGTGGCCGTCGAGGCGATGGGCTGCGGCGTGCCGGTGATCGCCTCCACCGATGCCGGAGTGGACGGCCTGCTCACCGATGGGGTTTCCGGCCTGCTGTTCCCCTCGCGCGACGCCGCGGCGCTGGCGCGGCGCATCGCGCAGCTGCTCGCCGCGCCCGAGTTGGCCGTCGCGCTCGGCGCCGAGGCGCATCGCGTGGTGGCCCGCGACTACGACGCGACCCGGCAATCGCGGCGCCTGCAGGCGCTGCTGCTCGACGTGGCGCGGCGCTAGGGCATGATGATTTCAAACGGACGAAATCATCATGCCCTGGCTGTTAGTTTGATCGCGGGATTCAGACCTGCGGCGATTCCGCCTTCGGTCATCCCGCTCTAATCCGCCCCCCCGCTCGTCAGCCCTCATGCCCGCGGGGGTTGCACCCCGGTGCGGCATCGCCATAGAACCGCCTCCGTTTTGCAGCGAGGAGACCCGCCCCCATGCCCGCCATTACCCTGCCCGACGGTTCCGCACGCCGTTTCGACGGGCCGGTGACGGGCACGACCGTGGCGGAAGCCATCGGCCCCGGCCTCGCCCGCGCCGCGCTGGCGATGAAACTCGACGGCAACCTGGTCGATATCGCCACCCCGATCGCGCGCGACGCCGGCGTGGTGTTCGTCACCCGCCGCGATCCCGAGGCGCTGGAGATGATCCGCCACGACGCGGCGCACGTGCTCGCCGAGGCGGTGCAGGCGCTGTATCCGGGCACGCAGGTCACCATCGGCCCGTCGATCGAGAACGGTTTCTATTACGATTTCGCCCGCAACGAGCCGTTCACCCCGGAGGATTTTCCCGCCATCGAGGCGAAGATGCGCGAAATCGTGGCGCGCAACAGCCCGTTCGTGCGCGAGGAGTGGAGCCGTGACGACGCCATCGCCTTCTTCGAGGAACGCGGCGAGAAGTACAAGGCCGAGCTGATCCGCGACCTGCCGGGCGGCGAGGTCATTTCGCTATACCGGCAGGGCGGCTGGGTGGATCTGTGCCGCGGCCCGCATCTGCGCAGCACCGGCGATGTCGGCGGGGCGTTCAAGCTGATGAAGGTGGCCGGCGCCTACTGGCGGGGCGACCACCGCAACGCCATGCTCAGCCGCATCTACGGCACCGCCTGGCGCGACGCCGCGGAACTTTCCGCCTACCTGCACATGCTGGAGGAGGCGGAGAAGCGCGACCACCGGCGCATCGGGCGGGAACTCGGCCTGTTCCACCTGCAGGAAGAGGCGGTCGGCAGCGTGTTCTGGCACCCCAAGGGCTGGAAGCTCTATCGCACCGCCGAGGACTACATGCGCCGCCGGCTCGACGCTGCCGGCTACCTGGAGGT
Organism: uncultured Acetobacteraceae bacterium; assembly: GCA_903839965.1. Lineage (GTDB taxonomy): Bacteria > Pseudomonadota > Alphaproteobacteria > Acetobacterales > Acetobacteraceae > Rhodovastum. The sequence continues at coordinate 2,580 of CAIMEK010000332.1, forward strand.
CAAGACGCCGCAACTGGTCGACCGGGCGCTGTGGGAACAGTCCGGCCACTGGGAGAAGTTTCGCGAGCACATGTTCATCGCCCGGGTGGAGGAAGAGGACCGCACCTACGCGCTGAAGCCGATGAATTGCCCGGGCGCGGTGATGATCTTCCGCCAGGGCATCCGCTCGTACCGCGAACTGCCGCTGCGGCTGGCCGAGTTCGGCGCCTGCCATCGCTACGAGCCCTCGGGGGCGCTGCACGGCATCATGCGGGTGCGCGCCTTCCTGCAGGACGACGCGCATATTTTCTGCACCGAGGCGCAGGTGGCCGACGAGACCGTGCGCTTCGTCGACCTGCTGTCGTCGATCTACCGCGACTTCGGCTTTCCCGAGTTCCGGGTGAAGTTTTCCGACCGCCCGCCGGTGCGCGCCGGCTCGGACGAGGTGTGGGACCGCGCCGAGGGCGCGCTGCGCGAGGCCTGCGCCACCGCCGGCGTGGAATATACGCTGAACCCGGGGGAGGGGGCGTTCTACGGCCCCAAGCTGGAATTCGTGCTGCGCGACGCCATCGGGCGCGACTGGCAGTGCGGCACGCTGCAGGTGGATTTCGTGCTGCCGGAACGGCTGGACGCCGAATACGTGGCCGAGGACGGCAGCCGCAAACGGCCGGTGATGCTGCACCGGGCCATTTTGGGCAGCTTCGAGCGGTTCCTCGGCATTCTCATCGAGCAGTACGCCGGGCGCTTCCCGCTCTGGCTGGCGCCGGTGCAGGTGGCGGTGGCCACCATTGTCTCGGACGCCGACGCCTACGCGCAGGAAGTGGCGGCGGCGCTGCGGGCGGCCGGGCTGATGGTGAAGGTTGATTTGTCCAACCAGAAGATCAACGCCAAGGTGCGCGACCACAGCCTGCAGCGCGTGCCGGCGATTGCCGTGGTGGGGCGGCGCGAGGCCGAGGAACGCACCGTCGCGCTGCGCCGCCTGGGCGGCGAGGCGCAGGAGGTGCTGCCGCTCGCCGAGGCGGTGGCGCGGCTTGCAACCGAGGCGACGCCTCCCGATCTGAGGTCAAGAGGTATCGCTTGATTTGTGCCGCTTGATTGCGGGACGAAGTTTGGCCAAACTCACGAGCCTACCGTGCCAGGCCCTGGCGGGCCCGGCGCGGCGCTTTCGTAACAATCACAGGAGACCACCATAGCCAGAGGACCCATGCCCGCCACGCCGAGCCGCGACGGGCCCCGTGTCAACGAGGACATCCGAGTTCCCCAGGTTCGCCTGATCGATGAGGCCGGCGAGATGCAGGGCGTGATGACCGCCCGCGACGCGCTCCACCGCGCCTTTTCCGTCGGCCTCGATCTGCTGGAAATCAGTCCGAACGCCGAGCCGCCGGTCGTGAAGATTCTCGACTACGGCAAGTACAAGTACGAACAACAGAAAAAGAAGAACGAGGCCAAGAAAAAGCAAAAAGTCATCGAGATCAAGGAAATCAAGGTCCGCCCGAATATCGACGAGAACGACTACCAGGTGAAGCTGCGGGCCATGAAGGCGTTCATCGAGGACGGCGACAAGGTCAAGGTTACGCTGCGCTACCGCGGCCGCGAAATGGCGCACCAGGACATCGGCATCAAGGTGCTTGAGCGTATCCGCGCCGACATGGACCTTGCCACCAAGGTCGAGCAGATGCCGCGGATGGAAAACCGCCAGATGATCATGGTGCTCACCCCGCGCTGAGCGGGGGAGCCATCGACGGCGGGCTTTCAGGTCAGGGTGGCGCGGAGGTACTGCGGCACCAGGGCGAGCGGCGCCCCCAGCCGCTGGGCGGCGCGCAGCGGCCAGGCCGGGTCGGCCAGCACCGCGCGCGCGATGTAGACCAGGTCGGCCCGCCCGTTCGCCACGATCTCCTCGGCCAGCTCCGCCGAACCGACCAGCCCGACGGCGCCGGTGGCGATGCCCGCGCGCCGGCGCACCGCCTCGGCGAACGGCACCTGGTAGCCCGGATGCAGCGAGGGGATCTTCGGGCCGGACAGCGCGATGCCGCCGGATGAACAGTCGACCAGGTCCACCTTGCCGGTCGCCTGCAGCCGGGTCGCCAGCTCGACCGTGTCGTCGATGGTCAGCCCGCCCGCCATCCAGTCCACCGAGGACAGCCGCACGAA